>CAJCJB010000337.1 GCA_903970545.1 Candidatus Saccharimonadota bacterium
TTAAAAGACTTCTACCCTTCATACTTCGCAAATATAATAAGAAAGAGTTTAGTATTGTTAATTTTTTTAAGAGAAAGCCACTCATATAAAATATGTATTTTTGCGTCACTTTTTAAACAGCCGAGCGAAGCGAATACATGAGTGCCAAATAAAAACAATTAAACAAAACGAATAAATAAAACTATGTCGAATAACTTATTGAAAGGCAAAAGAGGAATTATTACAGGGGCTTTAGACGAGAACTCGTTAGCTTGGAAAACAGCTTTAAAAGCACATGAACAAGGGGCACAAATAGTTTTAACCAACGCACCCATTGCTATGCGCATGGGCGAAATAAAAAAGTTAGCTGAGCAAACCAAAAGCGAAATCATTCCTGCTGATGCTACCAATATGGATGAGTTGACTAATCTCTTTACCAAATCGCAGGAGATTATGGGTGGTAAAATAGATTTTGTATTGCATGCTATTGGTATGAGTACCAACATCCGCAAGAATATAGGTTATACCGAGTTAAATTACGATTTTTACAATAAAACATTAGATGTATCAGCACTTTCATTACATAAGATGTTGAGTGTAGCGTATAAATTAGATGCTATGAACGAGTGGGGTAGTGTGGTTGCCTTATCTTATATTGCTGCACAACGTACCTATTCTTTCTATACCGATATGGCAGAAGCAAAAGCTATGTTAGAATCTATCGTACGTAGTTATGGATATCATTATGGTAAGTACCGCAAAGTTAGGGTAAATAGTGTGTCTCAATCGCCAACTAAAACAACAGCAGGTGGAGGTATTAAAGGCTTTGGCGATTTCTATGATTTTGCCCAGCTTAATTCTCCTTTAGGTAATGCCAGTGCCGAAGCTTGTGCAGATTATTGCGTTTCATTATTCAGTGATTATACCAAGATGGTAACTATGCAAAACCTTTTTCATGATGGAGGTTATTCTTATACCGGTATTACCGATGATTTACTGAAAGCCTTTGCTAAAGAGTAAGTAACCTCTTTATAGTTTCTCCACAAACCCATCAAACAAATAACGGCTGTCATGCGGACCGGGGCAAGCCTCGGGGTGGTATTGAACCGAGAAAGCAGGTTTGCTCTTTAAACGTATTCCTTCAATGGTATTATCGTTTAAGTTAACATGCGTAATTTCTATTTCTTTATTATTAGCAATATCTTCTGCCTTCACACTAAAGCCATGATTTTGTGAAGTAATCTCACACTTGCCCGTAAGTAAATTCTTTACCGGATGGTTAATACCTCTGTGTCCGTTATGCATTTTATAGGTAGAGATTCCCTGCGATTGCGCCAATAACTGATGCCCTAAACAAATACCAAACAGGGGAATTTTGGTATCTACCATTTGCTTTACCAGATCGGTTTCATCTTTCATAACAGATGGGTCTCCCGGACCATTACTCAACATAAAACCATCGGGTTTAAAATCAAGCATTTCTTTTAAAGTACTTTTCATAGGAAACACCTTCACCTTACAACCTCGTTCAACCAAGCTTCGCACAATGTTTTTCTTCACGCCAAAGTCAATTAAAGCAACCCGTTTAACTGCATCTGCATGACACACTTCATAAGCCTTTTGTGTACTTACTTTAGATGAAAGCTCCAATCCTTCCATGCTGGGTACTTTAGCCAATATCTTTTTCAATTCAGCTATATCATAAATAGCAGAAGAAATCACACAGTTCATCGCGCCCTTATCTCTTATATAACGCACAATAGCGCGGGTATCCACATCACTGATACTAACAATGCCTGCTTCGGTAAAATAATCCTGTAAAGACTTTTGTGCTGCAGGACGGGAATAACCCGAGTTAAACTTCTTGCAAACCATTCCGGCAATCTTAATGCTGTCACTCTCCACCTCTGCATCATTCACCCCATAGTTACCAATGTGCACATTGTTCATCACCACAATTTGTCCGTAGTAAGATGGGTCGGTATATATCTCCTGATAGCCCGTCATGCCCGTATTAAAACAAATCTCGCCCGTGGTAGTACCAATGGCTCCGGCGGCAAAACCTTCAAAATGTTTGCCGTCTTCTAACAGTAAAATGGCTTTTGTTTTGTGCTGGTACTTTAGTTGCATATAGGCTGAAAATTAAATTGTGCAAACTTCATCATTTTTAGCCTGCTATTGTGCAATGTTTATTTTTTGTTGATACAAACACTAAGCATTTGGGCTTTCCGGTGGATTACCACCGTCGGGCTTTCCGTTACAAGCTTTTGATTACAAAAGGCTTTCCACTGCAATCCCTAACGCATCTGCCCGCTGTTTCAAATTAAGATGTATATTTGCCTTGCTCAACCCCATATTGTATTGCTGCTTTCAGTATATCAATGTTTATATCTTTCAGTGTTTTAAACTTAATGCAATACCCACTCACACTTGCTTTGCCTAGTTTTTTTCCATACGTTTTGGCTAAGTATGTCTTATCATTGATGCCAAGTATATAGACAGAGATTCCGGTATTGTTTGCACTAATACCAATTTGATAAAACTCTCTGGTTTTTCCATCAGCATATTTTATGGTGTGAAGTCTATATCCTATATTAGGATTAGTAACAGTTTTACCTTTATCGTCTTTACCGTCTAAGAACCATAATTTACATGCTGGCATTACATCCAGCATGATGCGGTGCAACTCTTGCATGTCACTATGTTTTGGTTCAGGTTGACTCGTAATATACTTTTTGATTTGTTCTTTAACGTTCATTTGATATTGCTTTCACCCCCAAATATAAAGCAAAAAAGCTCTCTATTAAAAAACCTTTAATTGTTTTAAATTAATACTTTTGAAATTAGTATCGTGGCTTTAAACAATCAAATAGTTTCTGAATTCCATTTCCAAACCTCGCGTAGTGGTGGTAAAGGCGGGCAACACGTAAATACTACCGAGAGTAAGGTAGAACTGGCTTTTCATGTGGCTTCGTCTGCGTTTTTAAGCGATGAACAGAAACATTTAATTACCCACAAACTAAAGAACAAGATAGATGGTGATGGTTTTTTGCACCTATACGAAAGCACCGACCGTTCTCAGCATGCCAATAAAGATACCCTGATTAAAAAAGCATTGAAGCTAATTGCAGCAGTACTTATTAAACCTAAAAAGCGTGTGCCCACTAAGCTAAGCAAAGCTGCCAAGCGCAAGCGGGTTGATGATAAAAAGCATAAAAGCAAAATAAAGAGTGCTCGCAGCAAAAGAATAGATGATTTGTAGATTATACTACAATCTATAACTTTTAAATAGTCCAGGTGGTTAAACCCTGTTGCGTAAATTTAAAGGGTTGAACCTTTCCCCCAAGGCTTTCTATAGCACGGGCAACTTTAATTTTAGTAACACCCGGACAAAAGAAAAACATAAAGCCACCACCACCTGCACCCGATATTTTACCTCCGGTAGCACCATATTGCAGGGCAGTTTGATAAATATTATCTATTAAGGTATTAGAAATAGAAGCTGCCATTTGCTTTTTATTGTGCCAGCCAAAGTGCAGTATCTCTCCAATTTTAGTAAGCTCACCACGCAGCAAACTGTCTTTCATTTGATGGGCCTGCTCTTTCAGGTTATGCATGGCTTCTACCGATTTTTCGTTCTTATCTTTTACGTTCTGCACCTGCTCGTTAATAATAGTAGCCGATAAGCGTTGTGTGGCGGTAAAGTATAAAAGCAGGTTAAACTCCAGTTCATACAAAACCTCATTCTTTAATTGCAAAGGATTTACAATTACCCTATCATTCGATAGAAACTCGATATAATTAATACCGCCAAAGGTTGCTGCATACTGGTCTTGCTTGCCACCGCTCATGTTTAAATCTATACGCTCAATTTCATACGCTAAATGTGCAATATCATACTGACCCAAAGGAAGTTTTAACCACTCGGTAAAAGCACCCAATAAGGAAACTACAATAGTTGAAGAAGTACCCAGACCACTGCCTTGCGGAGCTTCTATATAGGAGGTCAAACGGAAAGATTGTGCCGGTAAATTAAACTGTTTTATTACGCGGTTATATACTCCTATAAATAATTCAAAGCCTTCAACAAGTTCAAGTTCTTTTGCAGAGTTTAAGGTAATGCACTTATTGGTTCCATCTATACAAAATTCTATTTTACCGTTACTTAAAGGTTCTAAAGATGCGTAGGCATATAAATCTATTGTGGCATTTAAAATAGCACCGCCATATATATCCGAGTAAGGTGATACATCAGTGCCACCGCCTGCCAAACCTATACGCAATGGTGCTTTACTTCTTATTATCATTATTTAATTTCTTGATAAAGATTAATAATATGGTTAGAGAAAATACTCCAGTCGTATTTCTTTTTTTCTTCATGCATAGCAGTTGTCATATCAGCTTCACGATTGTTAGTAAAGTAATCAACCATAGCATCAGCAATATCAACAGAGTTTGAATCTACTACATAGCCGCAAACTTTATTAGGTATAATCTCTGCAAGACCACCCACATTGGTAACAATGGTTGGTTTCTCAAAATGAAATGCAACTTGCGTAACTCCGCTTTGTGTAGCGTGTTTGTATGGCAACGCCAATAAATCAGCAGCAGAGAAATAAGTTTTTACTTCTTCATTAGGAATGAAAGCATCATATAGAACTATATTATCTTTCAGATGGTGTTTCTCTATAATATCTGTGTAAGCTTTTTTATCTTCATAAAATTCACCCGCTACAAGTAGTTTTATATTCATGGCTTTAATACGATTGTCTGCCATAGCTTCCAACAATAAATCCAAACCTTTGTATTGACGAATCAAGCCAAAGAATAAAACTGTTTTATCAGTTAAAGAAAGATTAAGTTTCTTTCTTGCTTCTAACTTATCAAGCTTCTCACCAAAAGAAGTGTATAAAGGATGTAGTAGAAACTTTTTATGCTGAGATGCAGTAAATATCTTCAAGTCATTCATCACAGACTGACTCATAGTAACAAAGCCACTACAGGAATTAATAAAGTATTTAGCAAAGGGTTTATCACCCATTCTTTTTTCATGTGGAATAACATTATCTGTTATCGCTATAACCCTTGTATGCTTTTTATTTATTAGTCGGCAAATGGTACCTAAGGCAGGTCCCATAAAAGGAATCCAGAAACGAACTACTAAGAAATCGGGCTTTTCTCTTTTAATAAACCTTGCTGTTTTTAACCAGTTAAAAGGATTTACCGAATTTATCAGTGTATGAATTTTTAACCCCTTAGGTGCAATACCGCTTGTATCATATTGCGTAGAGCCCGGAAACAAAAAATTGGGATATTGTAAGGAGTAAGATACTATCTGCGCATCGTGCCCTAAATCGCATAAGGATTTGCAAAACAATTCATCAAAGGTTGCCAAGCCTCCTCGCAAGGGGTAAGCCGGACCAAGAATAAATATCTTATAGCTGTTATTCAACGATTGCGAAGATAAAACGAATTGTTTGTTTAACTTTACCAATAAATAAATTAAATTATGAAAAAACTATCTTTAATTATAGCCTTAATCGGTTCAACTGCATTAACTGCACAAACCATAGAAAATGGTAGCCACAGCACTTCGGGTTATATTAAAAACGATGGTACGATTGAGAATACCAGTCATAGCACTTCGGGTTATATTAAGAATGACGGCACTATTGAGAATTCATCTCACTCAACTATTGGTTATATCAGGAACGATGGTACTATTGAAAACAGCAGTCATAGTACAGTAGGCTATGTAAAGAACGATGGAACTGTTGAGAACTCATCTCACTCTACCATAGGTTATGTAAAGAATGATGGCACAGTTGAAAATAGCAGTCATAGCACGATTGGCTATGCAAGTGGGGTTAGAAGAGAGTGGGTTGCTGTGGTGTATTTCTTTTTTAGATTTAATTAGCTTTAGTTTTATCAGGGTAATTAAACGTTAATGCGTTGGTATTTTTAGCATAAATATCTTACATTCGTATAAAACCAGAAGGTAGGAATTTATTCTTTGAAGAACTAAGTAAAATAGAAAGTGAGTATGCTTATTTCTTTGAGAAGAACCATATTTCAATCAGTCAGTATATTACTTCTTTAAAAAATCCGACTATGGTATCTTTTAGCGCTTCTATGGGAAGAGATTATCCTTTACCTCAAGAAATTAAAAGCAAGACTGATGCTTTGATTTCTCTTTCTCGACTTTTAAGTAATGGAAGAACTAAACCGAAAAAGCATAAATCTTACTAAGTAGTAGTTTAAAGATAAT
>CAJCJB010000338.1 GCA_903970545.1 Candidatus Saccharimonadota bacterium
TATTAGTTGATAAGGCCTATGATGAATTGCATGAAAAAAATAAAGAGGTGATGGATAGTATTCGTTATGCAAAAAGAATACAAACGGCTTTAATTACTTCTGAGAAGTATATAAATAATACGTTGAATAAATTAATCAAGAACGATTAAAGAGCAAAGCAATATGAAAGCTTTTAAATTAATAAACGTAAATGGTACCCAATGTTCTTTTCAGGAAGGTAGCGTACCTATAAATGAACATATTGATGCTACACACTTTTTTGTGCAAACCCAGATAGATAAATATCAGTTATTGGCACACCCTGCACCGCGTTATCAGTTTGTAGTTACTTTAAAAGGTAAATTAAAATTTACGGTAACTAACGGAGATTCCTTTATTATAGAACCGGGTATTATTTTGGTGGCAAAAGATCTGGTAGGGGAGGGGCATAGTTGGCAAATTATTGAAGGCGATGAATGGCACAGAATTTATATAGTGCCACACAAGGATGCTGAAGACCATTTTATGCCGAATAAGTAAGTTCTTAGCTAAGAAACGATGAGTAAGAAAAACAAAAAAGATACGGATGATGGGTTGGTATATTCTACCAACAGTAATTTATCTTTTAACAATTTGAATGAAGAAAGAGAAGAGTCATTAGCGGCAAACGAACAAAGCCTGCGTATACATTTAGATAGGTTAGGAGGCGGAAAACTGCTTACCAGAATTGCAGGGTTTGTTGGCAGCGAAGATGAAATTAATGCACTTGGCAAAGAGTTAAAACAAAAGTGTGGAGTAGGGGGGAGCATAAAAAACGGAGAGATACTGATACAAGGCGACCATAGAGATAAAGTGCTGCAAATACTGCTAAAAGGAGGGTATAAAGCTAAAAAAGCAGGCGGATAGCCTTAAATTGGGTAGATTAACTGGCTAAATTATCTCAGTTGCTAAACAATTTATACATTTATTTTTCGTTATACTATGTTGTGCGGGTTTATAGGTTCATAGCTTTTGTACTTTTATTTACTTCTATTGGTATGATGGGGCAACAAAGCCTTACACGTACTAAAAACCTTGCTCTTACCAAAGATACGCTTATGCTTGATACACTAAGCTTGGTTCCTCATAGTGTGAAACTATACAATAAGGGTGCTTTGCTCGACAGTAATTTGTATAAAATAATCCCGGAAAAAAAGTCTGTTGTCTTTAACCGTAAACTAATTAAAGCAAAACAAATTCAGTTAGATACTGTTATACATGCTACGTATCAGGTGTTTCCCTTAGATTTTAATAAAGAGGCATACCATAAGGATATTAAAGATGTACGTCAGGATTTAGCTTTTTCCCATAACAGAGCATATAACATACAGTATAATAATGATAAAGATGCACAGAATTTTTTTGCTTCGGATGGTTTGACAAAGAATGGAAGTATATCCCGTGGTATTAGTTTTGGAAACAATCAGGATATGGTTGTAAACTCGGCATTAAACCTGCAAATTTCAGGTAAGCTAACTAAAGATATAGAACTATCTATGGCAGCAACCGATAATAGCATCCCCTTGCAACCTGAAGGAAATACGCAGCAACTATCCGAGTTTGATAATGTTTTTATTCAATTAAAAGATAAAAAATCTAAGCTTATTGTGGGTAATTATCAATTGCAGAAACCAAATAGTTACTTCATGAACTTTTATAAACGCTCTCAAGGACTTATGTTTAGCAATGATTATGATATTGCAAAGGGAGCGGTATTAAAAACAACCGTATCAGGCGCTATTGTTGGAGGTACTTTTGCACGCGATGTAATTCAGGGAGTAGAGAGTAATCAAGGTCCTTATAAACTAACAGGAGCCAACAACGAATTGTATATTGTTGTTCTATCTGGTACAGAGCGTGTATATATAAGCGGTGTGCAACTAAAGCGCGGATTGGATAATGATTATGTAATTGATTATAACTTAGGGCAGATTACGTTTACGGCAAAACAACTTATTACAAAAGATAAGCGTATTGAAGTGGAGTTTCAATACTCGGTAAAGAGTTATTCCAGAGCTGCTTATTTTGTTGGCGAAGAATATCAAACTAAAAAGTTGCGCCTTGCTTTAAATTATTATGATGAACAGGATAATAAAAATAAACCCCTTCAGCAAACGCTTTCTGATACAGATAAAGTTATTCTGCATAACGTAGGCGATACACTAAGTAAAGCTTATACGCAAGGATATAGTTTAGTGCCTTTTAATAGTACGGATGTTTTTTATAAATTGATTGATACAAACGTGGTAATAAAGAAACAAATTAATGCCTTGCAGTTTGCGTATGAAAGAGTAACCTATCCTAATGTTTTTGAGTATAGTATTTCTCCTTATAAAAACGATTCAGCATACCATGTTAACTTTAGTAATGTAGGACCCAATAATGGAGATTACAACCAAATTCAAAGTGCTGCTAACGGTGCAGTATATCAATGGGTAGAACCTGTTAATGGCGTTAAGCAAGGAAGTTTTGAACCTATTATTTTATTGGTTGCTCCTACCAAAAAGCAAATGCTTACGCTTATTTCAGAATATAAAACTTCTGAAACAGGTTTATTGGGTGTAGAAGGCGCCTTTACAAGTTATGATGTAAATACCTTATCTCCTTATGATAAAAGCAATGATAACGGACAAGGAGCAAAGGTTTATTATACCGATAAAAAGAAATTAGGCGCAGATGATACCACCGGCAAGCAATGGCTATTAAATTATGGAGGTAATTATGAATATGTGCAGAAGAACTTTACACAGGTAGAGCGTTTTAGGAGTGTAGAGTTTTCGAGAGATTGGAACCGCACCAGTGATACTATCTTCGGCGATCAAAACTTAGTTAATGCAACAGCAGGTATTTCTAAAGGGAAGCTATTTTCTTCACAATACACGGCAAGTAGTTTTACGGAGGGTAGTTTATACAAAGGGCTTAAACAAGGTATAGCCAACACCTTTAATATTGGAAAGACACAGGGGTTTTATAATGGCTCTTATCTGCTTACTGATGCAGGCAAAAATTCAGAAACAGGCCCTATGAAAACAGGCTTTTACAGACATAAATCAAGAGTGTCTCATCGTATCGGGAAAATAGCTCTCGCTTATCAGGATGAAATGGAAAATAATAAATTCGTAAATACTTTAAAAGATTCTTTACTTGGCAAGAGTTATCAGTTTTGGGATTATGAAACAAGCATTTCAAGTGCAGATACCACTAAAAACAGATATAAAGTTTTTTACAGAGAACGTATAGATAAATTTGGCTACGATAATTATTTAAAAAAATCGGCAGATGCACACAACTTTGGTATTTCATCTAATATATCTTCTATAAAGAATCATGTTATTAAAACAACCATAACCTACAGAAAGCTTGATATTATAGATACTAATCTTATTAAAGTAAAGCCTGATAATAATTTACTGAGTAGGATTGAGTATGCTCCTAAATTGATAAAGGGGTTTTTTACTGCTAATACCTTTTATGAAATAGGTTATGGTTTAGAACAAAAGCAACAATACTCTTATGTGCAGGTAGCAGCAGGGCAGGGGCAATACACATGGATTGATTATAACGGAGATGGAATTAAAGAATTAAATGAGTTTGAAATCGCCCAATACCCCGATCAAGCAACTTACATAAAAGTTTTTACGCCCACCAATACCTATATAAAATCGGTAAGAGACCAGTTTAGTTTAAACGTGTATTTGCGCCCGAAAGTATTCTTAAAAGAGAGTGGTAGTAAGATGATGAAATTTGTTTCAAAATTTGTTTCCCAAACAACGTATAAAGTAGATCAAAAAAGTAACTCGGGTTCTGGTACCAGTCTTGCTTTTAATCCTTTTCATTCAAGCATTACGGATGCTAATTTACTTTCGGCAAACTACACCATCAGGCAATCTGTGTTTTTTAATCAAACAAGCCCTATTTATGGGTTTGATTATACGTATGAGGATAATCGTACCAAGCAGCTTTTGGTAAATGGCTTTGAATCTCATCGTTTACAAAACAATCAATTAAATTTACGTTGGAATGTAACCCGTGCGTGGGGGATTTTTCTTACCAATATGTATGGAAATAAATACAGCCTCTCTCAATTTTTTGATAACAGGAATTATGAAATACAAACTATATCATCACAACCTAAGTTGAGTTATCAGCCAACCACTGCATTTAGAATAAGCCTTATTTATCAATATTCTCAAAAGCATAATATCATAGAAGGTGGATTTCAAAAAGCTATTATAAATGATATTGGGGCAGAGTTTAAGGTTAATAAACTTTCTAAAGGAAGCCTTACTTTTAAAGCAGATTATATTAACATAAGCTATAACGATGCGCAGGATACACCTGTGGCCTTTGATATGCTAAGCTCTTTGCACGTCGGACAAAACGTTACGTGGAATGCAAGCTTTCAACAAAACGTATCAGGTAATATACAAATAAGTATTACATATGAAGGTCGTAAAACCCCTGATTACAAATTAGTAAATATTGGCGGGGCACAAGTACGAGCCTTCTTTTAAGATTATAATTAGTTAGAGCCAAATACTTTTTTAAGTAAATCGGTAACACGGGCAGCAGGGTCTTTACGTATTTTAGTTTCTTCTTGCCCTACCAAAAAAAACAAA
>CAJCJB010000339.1 GCA_903970545.1 Candidatus Saccharimonadota bacterium
GAAAGATAAAATACGTTTCCATATCCGCCTGAAGCAATTAAAACTGCATGACCAAAATGGCGTTCTAGTTTTCCGCTGATTAAATCGCGGGCAATAATACCACGGCATTTGCCGTCTATGTTAACTACGTCAAGCATTTCATGACGGGCAAATAATTCCACAGCACCCATACCCACCTGACGTTGCAAAGCAGAATAAGCGCCTAATAATAATTGCTGACCTGTTTGTCCGGCTGCGTAAAAAGTACGTTGCACCTGCGTTCCACCAAAAGAACGGTTGCTTAAAGTTCCGCCATATTCGCGGGCAAAAGGAACGCCTTGCGCCACACATTGGTCTATAATAGCACCCGATACCTCAGCTAAACGATGTACATTTCCTTCACGAGCACGGTAATCGCCTCCTTTAATGGTATCATAAAACAAACGGTAAACACTATCGCCATCATTCTGATAATTCTTCGCGGCATTAATACCACCCTGAGCAGCAATAGAGTGGGCACGGCGCGGAGAATCCTGAAAGCAAAACACTTTTACTTTATATCCCATCTCGGCTAAAGAAGCCGCTGCAGAAGCACCTGCAAGACCAGAGCCCACAATAATAATCTCTAAGCTGCGCTTGTTAGCCGGGTTAACCAAATGAACGGTAGAACGGTATTTAGTCCATTTTTGGTCTATTTCCCCCTGAGGAATTTTAGCGTCTAATTTTGGTGAAGTTGCCATATAGTATAACTTTTAATGCTTAATTATTTAATGATTCCTAAGTACATGGTTATTGGCATAGCCGCAAATAGTGCACAAACCACAATAGAAAAAACAGTTCCTATTTTCTTGATAAGGGGAGTATATTTCCGGTGGTTTAAGCCCAGTGTTTGAAACGCAGACGGGAAGCCATGCAATAAATGGTAGCATAATGAAATAACTCCTACCATATATATAACCACAAAAACAGGATTAGCAAATACCTCTTTCATGTGGGCAAAAGTATCATGCTCTATGCCTGAGAATACAGCAACTTTAGTAGGAATCCAGAAGTTAGCCCAATGCACTACAAAGAAAATAAGTAACAAAGACCCCAACACACCCATACTGCGGCTGTACCATTTGCTGTTTGCCTTGCCGTCGGTTACGGCATATTTTACCGGACGGGCTTTGTTGTTGTGCATCGTAAGAATTAAAGCCTGTATCATGTGGATGAAGATGCCCGCAAACAACACAACCTCCATAATGCGGATAAGGATATTGTGCGCCATAAAGTGCGCTACCTTATTAAAAAGCACCCCCCCATCGTTTACAAAAATACAGGAGTTACAACCCACGTGTACTATTAAAAAGGTTATCAGGAACAAACCCGTTATACCCATTACCAATTTTTTGCCTATGCTCGACTGAAGAAAGTTTTCTTTACTCATAATGTTAAATACTTTTAGCGATGGCAAACTTACATACCGAAAGCCACAATATCAAACCTAAATGTTAACAGGTAATTTGTATTGATTCTAAATAATATCACTAAACAGCTACCTCAGCCTTAATGTGCGGGTGCGGGTCGTAACCCCCTAAGGTAAAGTCCTCGAATTTAAAATCGAAAATGTTTTTTACTGCCGGATTGATTTTCATGACTGGAAGTTTACGACAATCTCTGCTCAATTGTAAGTTAGCTTGCTCTATATGATTGGAGTATAAATGTGCATCGCCAAGGGTATGTACAAAATCTCCAACCTGTAGGTTACATGCTTGTGCAATCATCATCGTAAGCAGAGCATAAGAAGCAATATTAAAAGGAACTCCCAAAAATATATCGGCACTGCGCTGGTATAATTGGCAACTCAGTTTCCCGTCAGCTACATAAAACTGAAACAAAGCATGGCAGGGTGGTAACTTCATTTTATCAATCTCGCCCACGTTCCAAGCGCTTACAATCATTCTGCGCGAATCAGGATTGTTCTTAATCATCTCAACCACTTGCGTAATCTGGTCTATGTGCCTTCCATCAGGTGTAGGCCAACTGCGCCACTGGTAGCCATACACAGGGCCTAAATTACCTTCGGCATCTGCCCAATCATCCCATATACTTACGCCGTTATCTTTTAAATATTTAATGTTGGTATCGCCTTTTAAAAACCAAAGCAACTCGTGTATGATAGATTTTGTATGAAGCTTTTTGGTAGTAAGCAACGGAAACCCATCCTGCAAATTGTAGCGCGATTGATACCCAAATACGCTGATGGTTCCTGTGCCTGTTCTGTCGGTTTTTTTAGTGCCATGTTCCAGCACATGCTTCATTAAATCGTGGTATTGCTGCATACGGCAAAAGTAGAAATAAGATTTGAGATATTTAATGTGGGCGTTCCCTTCGTTGCTAACGCGGATTTGTAATCCGCATTTAAAGCTATTTAAGAAAAGTTTTAAGGGCACGGATTGCAAATCCGCGCGAGCGGGGAAGTAATAGGGTGCGTTTCATTTTTCTATAACTAATTAAACTTTTGCTTTAACTCTTGAATATCTTTAAAACTTCTGTCGTTTCTTAATAGAAATCCAACACCCTGCTTGCTTCCAATTTTTTCTTCAATATCAATTTTAAAATTAGAATACAATAATTCAAAGAAAGCAGTTAAATCTTGAAATTCTTGTTTATTAAAGACAATAAACTTAAGCCTTACTTGTTGCCCATTATTTTCTAATATTTCCATTTCGTAAAGCCCGTTATGTGTTACATCACCTTTACCTGAAATATAACCTTGATAATAATCTCCAGTTATTTTAATATGAGATATGTTATTTAGTTTAGTATTGGTTTGGAATATAGAGGCGCTAATCTCCACTTCATTAAAATTAAGTGTGCCAGTTGTATCTTTTCTTTTTACCCAATCTTTCTGTATCATTCTAAACAATTTAAAGAACGTATAAAGACAAGCAAAAAAAATAATGGCGCATACCATTACATTTTTAATAAAACCTACTAACCCCAACATGATTGCTATTGAAATTAATCCAGCAAGAAATTTCCTGCCAATCCCATCATTGTTTTTAATGCTAATGGAGTTATCTACAATGTTTAGTGAAAATTCTTTCATCCCTCTATAATTAACACTATTGCCCCCACGCAGCACAACTAAACAATAAAAGTATAATAGTATATCTCATTTAAAAGCAAATATACCAAAAACCACCATTTACAAGTGCTTGCAAACCATTTAACAGGCAATGTTACTTGTTTAATGCCACCTGATGACTAAAAAAACTGCTTATGTGATGGAATAAACACCCTATATGATGCTCTCATGTGTACACTTGACACTCTCATGTGTGCACTTAACACTCTCATGTACGCACTTGATGCTCTCATGTATGCACTTAACACTCTCATGTGTGCACTTAACGCTTTCATGTGTGCACTTAACACTCTCATGTGTGCACTTGACTCTCTCATGTGTGTACTTAACACTCTCATGTGTGCACTTGATGCTCTCATGTACGCACTTGACCCTCTCATGTGTGTACTTAACGCTTTCATGTATGCACTTAACGCTCTCATGTAGGGTGTTTTTTGGAGCAAAAAGGCTGTTAAATGTTAAATAAGGGCTAAAAGTGTTAAAAAAAGAGTTGTTAATGTGCAAATAGGGGTTCTTTGCGAATAAACAAGCCCTAATACTCACGTATAAGGTCTCATATCTAAAACGTATCTTTGCGTGATTATATAGATTATGGACAAGCGCAGACCACAGGGCGGTTCTAAATTCGGAAAATTTGGAGCCAAGAAAAGCAGCCCTTTTAAAAAAGATTTTAACGATAAACCTAAAAGGAGTTTTGACAGAGATACTACTTCCGATAAAAGTTTTGATAAGCCCAAACGCAATTTCTCTGACAGAAGTGAGCGACCCTCGTTTTCAGATAAGCCTAAAAGAAGTTTTAATAAAGACGATGAGGCTAAACCTAAACGTGCTTTTGCCGACCGTGGAGAACGTGCCAAGTTCTATGCCGATAAAAACGAAAGGAGTAAAGAAAAGAAAAGTTCTTTCGAGCGTGGTGAGCGAGCTCCTTACGACCCCAACAAACCTAAGAACTATAAAAAGGATTATTCTAAAAAGAAAGACATTGTTGTTACCAACGCTGATAAAGGCCTTACTCGTTTAAATAAATATATATCCAATGCGGGTATATGCTCTCGCAGAGAGGCAGATGATTTAATCAAAAGTGGTTGCGTTAGCGTTAACGGAAAAGTAATTACCGAGCTTGGTTTTACAGTAAAAGCAACTGATGAGGTTAATTATTCGGGTGCCCGTTTAAAGTCCGAGAAGCATGTGTATTTGCTACTGAATAAACCAAAAGATTATATTACCACTGCCGATGATGAGCGCGGGCGTAAAACCGTTATGGAGCTTGTGGCGGGTGCCTGCAAGCAACGTATCTATCCGGTTGGCAGGTTAGACAGAAACACTACTGGGTTACTTTTATTTACCAACGATGGTGAGCTTACCAAAAAACTTACTCACCCCAAGCATGAGATAGAAAAACTATATCATGTGGAGCTGGATAAGAATTTAAAGCAGGATGATTTTATGAAACTAAAAGAAGGCTTGGAACTGGAAGACGGAATGATAAAACCTGATGAAGTTTCTTATGCAGGAGAAACCAAACGCGAAGTAGGTATCAGAATTCATTCGGGCAGAAACCGTATTGTGCGTCGTATGTTTGAGCATTTGGGTTATGACGTATTGCGCCTTGACAGAACCATGTTTGCCGGACTTACCAAAAAGAATATTCCCCGTGCTAAGTGGCGCTTTTTAACTGATAATGAAGTTTCTTTTTTAAAGATGTTGAAGTAAAAGATTAGTATTATGAGTCATTTAAACCCGCTTACCGCTATATCTCCGCTTGACGGTCGTTATAGAAACACCTGTGCACCCTTTGCCGATTACTTTAGCGAGTATGCTCTTATTAAGTATCGTTTATGGGTTGAAGTGGAATATTTTATTGCCTTGGTTGAATTGCCTTTACTACAATTAAAGAATTTTCCAAAAGAAGATATTACATCGCTAAGAAATATTGTAGCCTATTTTAATATAGCTGAAGCAGAGAAAATAAAAGCAACAGAAAAAATAACCAATCATGATGTAAAAGCGGTTGAATACTTTTTGAAGGAGAAATTCACCGCACTTGGTTTAGATAAGTACGCCGAGTTTATTCATTTTGGGTTAACCTCTCAAGATATTAATAACACTGCCATTCCGCTTAGTTTAAAGAAATGCTGCAATGAGTTTTTTATCGCTTCCATTAAAACCCTTATTGATAAAGTAAAAGCCTTTGCACACGAATGGAAGGATATACCCATGCTTGCCCGCACACATGGTCAGCCCGCTTCGCCAACAAGTTTAGGTAAAGAGCTGATGGTGTTTGCCGAACGTTTGCAATTGCAATTAAATTCTTTAATACTAAATCCCTATCCTGCTAAGTTTGGTGGCGCTACCGGAAATTTTAACGCACATCATGTAGCATATCCCAATATTAACTGGGTTGATTTCGCCAATAAGTTTGTAAATGATAAACTTGGTTTGCACCGCTCGCAACATACTACACAGATAGAGCATTACGATTATTTAGCTGCGTGGTTTGATAATGTAAAGCGCATCAATACCATACTGATTGATTTCTCACGTGATATGTGGACATACATCTCGATGGAATACTTTAAGCAAAAGATTAAAGAAGGCGAGATTGGTTCTTCGGCTATGCCGCATAAAGTAAATCCTATTGATTTTGAAAACGCAGAAGGTAACCTTGGCATCGCTAATGCTTTGTTTGAACATCTTTCTGCAAAGCTGCCTGTATCAAGACTGCAAAGAGATTTAACCGACAGTACTGTTTTAAGAAACATTGGTGTGCCTATTGCGCATAGCTATCTGGCTTATCAATCTGTTATGAAAGGATTGAATAAAATTATCCTGAATGAAACGGCTTTACATACCGATTTAGAAAAGAGCTGGATGGTTGTTGCCGAGGCTATACAAACTATTTTGCGCAGAGAGGGATATCCTAAACCCTATGAAGCTTTGAAAGAACTTACCCGCACCAATGTCGCCATCACTCAAAATGAAATACACGCTTTTATTGACACCCTAAATATTAGTGATGCCGTTAAGGAAGAACTAAAAAAGATTTCTCCGCATAACTATACAGGAGTACACAACTTTTAGATGAAGATCTCGGGTTTTACCATTGCCAAGAACGCCGTTAAGTTTGATTACCCCGTGGTGGAAGCCATTACATCTGTACTACCTGTATGTGATGAGTTTTTGGTGAATGTTGGTGATTGTGATGATGGCACTTTAGAGCTTATTCAATCTATTAATTCTCCTAAAATAAAAATCATACAAAGTGTGTGGGATGATACGCTACGTGAGGGAGGAAAACTTTTGGCTGATGAAACCAACCGCGCCTTTGATGCTGTTAGTGCCGATAGCGATTGGGCTTTTTACATACAGGCTGATGAGGTGTTGCACGAAAGGTATCTAGATATAGTGCGTGCTGCTATGGAAACCAATAAGTATAACATGAACGTAGAAGGACTTCTGTTTAATTACACACACTTTTATGGAAGCTATGATTATGTTGGCAATTCAAGGCGTTGGTACAGGAATGAAATTAGAGTGATACGCAACGATAAACAAATACGCTCGTATAAAGATGCGCAGGGTTTTAGAAAAAACGGAGAGAAGCTGCACGTAAAACCTATTGGTGTTTCCATCTATCATTATGGTTGGGTAAAGCCACCCAAAGCGCAACAGGATAAGCAAAAGAGTTTCCATAAAATGTGGCACGATGATGAGGGCGTTAAGAAAATGGTGAGCCTTGCCGATGAGTTTGATTATAATATTATTGATAGCTTAACTGAATTTACCGGAACACACCCTGCCATAATGCAAAAGCGTACACAAAATCAAAACTGGGATTTTGCGTTTGATACATCTAAAATAAACCTATCGGGAAAAGATAAACTACTTGCCAAGGTTGAAAAGCTTAGTGGTTGGCGCATTGGGGAGAACAAGAATTATAAAATTATTTAGGGAGAGTGTAATATCCTCTAAAAACTAACAGTAAAGCAACAAATTACTCAATACGTTTAAGTGGGAAGTCTTTGGCGGGAGTAAGTATTAATGGGAATTTCTCTACTTTAACCGAACTGCTGTCTAAGCCAAATGCACGAGACTCGGCTACGTTAAAGAACCTACGCAGGAAGAAATATATATCCAGTATGATGCGTTCTTTCCAAGGCAAATCATTATCGTAGGAAAGGAATTTTTCGGTTATTACAAACTTAAAATCTCCTATTACATTGTTTCTATTAAGCGACTCGTATCGGCTGGTAATATCTACTTCGTTTGCTTTTACCATATCCTGCACCACTTTGCGGAACATAACGTTTATTTTTGGAGCTACTCTAAATCCTAATTTAAAATCAACGCGTATCACATCGTCTTTCATAATTTCATGTACGCGATACTCCATTCGGTAAGGTTCATCAGCCACATCTACATGCACAAACCAATATAAGTCAGCACGCTTGGGGCGCTTTTGTAAAATGGAGTATATCACCTTCGATTCAATTTCATCTATATGATTAGCACTTGTTAGGTACACCAAATGCGTTGCATATTTAGGTATGGTTAAATCTCGGCTAAGTTCTGCTAATACATTTTTGTATTTATCTACTTTTACAAACTCGGTGTAACGGCTACTAATCTTTTTAGCAATATGCCAAATACTCATTATTCCTATCAGGATAGAAGCGATGAATAAAGTTACGTAACCACCATGCATAAACTTAGCAAGGTTGGCGTATAAAAAGCAAAGTTCAATTAGTAAATAAACGCTTATGACCAGAATAGCCAAAAAGTGATTGAATTTTTTCATCCATAGATAGTGAAACAACAATATGGTTGTCATTAACATACAGATAATAATAGACAACCCATAGGCAGCATCCATATTAGATGATTCTCTGAATTTAAGTACTACCATAATACAACCTGCCAACAGCAACCAATTTACTGAAGGAATATATAGTTGCCCGCGCAACTCAGTAGGGTATTTCACTAAGGTTTTAGGCCACAGGTTAAGACGCATAGCTTCATTAATTAAGGTATAAGCTCCGCTAATTAAGGCTTGAGATGCGATAACAGCAGAAACAGTTGCTATACCAATACCAATGGGAAGAAATTTTATAGGCATGATTAAATAAAAAGGATTAACCGATGCACCACCAATTTCAGCAAGAGTTTGTCCAGCATGTTGAATCAAGAAAGCTCCTTGTCCGAAATAATTAAGCACTAACATGGTTTTTACAAACATCCAGCTTACACGAATGTTATTACGTCCGCAATGCCCCATATCAGAGTATAACGCTTCTGCTCCAGTTGTGCAAAGAAACACTGCGCCCAGTACAAAGAAACCTTCCTGGTGTATAGATAAGAGTTTAATTCCGTAATAAGGATTGAGGGCTTTTAGCACACACATGTTTGAAGATAATTGTATGATACCTAAAACGCCCAGCATTAAAAACCAGATAAACATCATCGGTCCGAAGAAGCGGCCAAGGAATTTTGTTCCGAATTGTTGCAATAAAAATAGGCCGATTAAAATTCCGATAACAATAGGTACCGTATTTATCTCTGGTTTAAAAGCACGTAATCCTTCTACTGCCGAAGCGATAGAAATGGGTGGCGTTATGATACCATCAGCCAGCAAAGCACTTCCGCCAATAATAGCAGGAGCTATAAGCCATTTAATTTTAAATCTTCTTACCAGTGCATATAAAGCAAATATTCCACCTTCGCCTTTGTTATCAGCTTTAAGTGTTAGCCAAACATATTTTATGGTCGTTTGTAAGGTTAATGTCCAGAATATACAGGATATACCACCCAGTACAATATCAGTTTGTATAACATGATTGCCAATAATGGCGCTCATTACGTATAGGGGGGATGTACCTATATCGCCATAAATAATTCCTAAAGTAACTATAAGACCGCCTAATGTAACTTTGTTAATGTGGTCGGTATGGCGATTGCTCACAACGGAGTTTGTTTTTCGACTACAAATGTAAAACAAATAAACGTGTTGCGTAGTTTATTAGCCGAATTGTTTTAATTGGAGTACAGACCTGCCTGTTTACACAATTAAATGTAAATAAAAAACCCTCGTCTGTTCTGACGAGGGTTTAAGAAGAACTATGAGACTAAATTATTTAGTTACCATAAATTTGCTAAACATTCTATTTCCGTTAGCATTAACACAATAAATATAGCTACCTGCTTCTAATGTTGAAGCATCAACACTAATTGAATTAGTACCTGCTGCTAAGTTATTGTTGCTGATTGTTTTTACAATTTTACCTGTCACATCATAAACTTCAACATCAACTTTAGAAGCTGTATTTAGAGAGAAATTAATATTAACTGTGCTGTTTGTAGGGTTTGGATAAGCAGCATAAAGGCTTAAACCACCGTGGCTAACATAATTATTAATACCTGCAGCAGATGAAGTAATATCTATTACCGGGAAAATCATTATATCAAGGTTGTTAGCAGCTCCAAAACTTTGTTTAACAGAACTCCATTGCACTTGGTTTCCAACACCAGGAATCTGGTATGTTGTACTAAGCCATGATAATGAATCTGCTAGGGCAGAAGAACAACCAACTGTAGTA
>CAJCJB010000340.1 GCA_903970545.1 Candidatus Saccharimonadota bacterium
CTTTTGTAATAGAAATTAAAAAAGCAACCCAAGCTCAGGTTAAAAAACAAGACTCTGTACCCGATGCCTGTTATAAATTTACCCGCCTGTATAAAAACAAACATAAGGTAGAGCTTAAAGAATTTGTTTGCGTAGAGGGTGCTGCAGGCCATCTGTATTATACCTTTTTGTATGAAGTAGAAAACACACGCTATTCTATTTCAATTAAATTCTTGCACAAACATCGTAATGTTTCAACTGATAAAGAAGGTAAGCCCAAACCATTTAGTGATAAAGACATCCGTTGGGTAACCGATATTATTGAAAGTGCTAAGTTTACTAAGCAAAATATAAAGGGGTAATTTAAAATGAAAACAAAAAACATCATCTTTTTTTTAATTGTGATAGTAGTAGGGTTATTTAGCTTTACTAATACGGATGAAATTAAAAACTGTTATCTTTCTTATAAAGGCTCTAAAATATTAACCGCAGCAGCACCCGAAAGAATACCTAAAGATGCACCTAAATTCAGAAAAGTAAATGTAAAGGCAGCTTGGGCAGAAATTTCTGTAATGGATGGCTATAGGATTTTATATAACAATAAAAAAGGAGTCCCATTTGTAAACCTAAAGGTAGAACTATCTGACCCCAAACAATATGCAAAGGATACGGCTAACCTGCTGGAGAATTTGAAATACCTTAATTCGGACAGTAAAGATATGGAGACTAAAGGACTGATTAAACTTTATTTTAACGGATACAGAATTTATGGAATAAGTAGAAATAACATAGAGAACGGGATGACGCTTGGTACCTTTGTTATGTTTCCGGGCAATAATACCATAGTTTATTTTTATTTTAATAATCTAAAACCCGAGTTTAGAAACTTTGAAAACCTTACAGATTATAAAACCCAGCGCAATGGTTTTATGGGTAATTATACCAGTCATTTAAAAAACTGTTCGGATAAATAATCCGGTAATTACACATTTCTACAACATATACTGCTATTTTTGCAGCCGTTATTTTGTATAAATGAAACTACTCCAACATCCTTTATTAAACCATAAAAGGATGCGTGTTATACTGGCAATACCTTTACTGATTATATTTAGTTTGCTTTCTTATTCTATCGGCAAAGGAGTTGCCATTGACGGAGACTTTACTGTTTTTTGGCAAGCCGGAACTAACTTTATAAACAACCTGCCACTATATGCCAGAATAGGCGGTGCCGAAAGATTTATCTATCCACCGTTTGCTGCTATGTGTTTTCAGTTGTTTGCCTTGGTAGGTTTGCATCAAGCTGCTGCTATTTTCTGTTTCTGCAACTGTATTATCTGGGGACTAATAATTTACTATACACGCAAAATATTGCTTCTTACTTCTGCTACGGTTAAACAAATAAACCATGCTTTAATCATTGCTTTTTTATTATCCTTCAGGTACTTCTGGTATCATTTAAGTTTTATTCAGATGAATGAACTTGTGCTGTTGCTTACCCTTGCTGGGGTTTATAATTTCTTGGTGAAAAATAATCATTGGGCAATTCCGTTATTAGTTATAGCAACCTTTATAAAAATAATTCCCGTTCTGGTTCTTATATGGATGTTAAGCAAGAGCAACTACAAAAACTATTTACGGGCAGTTATTTACTTTTTGTTGTGTATGATAATTCCCATTCTCTTTCGCGGCATGCATCAGGGTATAAATGACTTACAGGATTATTACACAACGTTTCTTCAACCTTTTAAAGATGGACGGGTAGAGCCTAAGTTGCAAAACTATGGTTTAGCAGCTGCCTTATTTAAAATGTTCTCTTTTACCCCAGATGGAGAGAAGTATCATTACATTATAACTATACTAAGCCCTGTAACTATTAATTTAATGTATAAAAGCATTATAGTTTTTTCATTAATAGCATTTGTAGTAATGCTTGTTTATTCAAGGTTTTTTGCAAAGCAAATCTCTTTACTCGAGTTGGGTTTTATTTTAATGTTTACACATTTGCTTTCGGGTATAACCTGGGAGTATCATTTGGTTACCTTATTCTTTGTGATACCCATACTCTATCTAAATTTTATAAATGCTAAACCTGCATATAAATGGTTGTACTATGTTTTTGGGGTATTTCTATTCTTTAACTCTATTGTTGGTGCAGATACCGTTGGTTATTATCTCTACTATAAAAGCTGCGGGTATAGCTTACTTACATGGATGTTACTTTTCTTAGAAATATATTTTGTAATCGTTTACCTCTTCTTTAAAAAGAGCAGATTAGAACTTAAAATAATAACAAAATGAATGAACATATAGAGAAGATTAAAAAGGCAATAGAACCTTTGAGGCAGCAAATTATTAATCATAAGGTTTATTCGGCAATTAAAGATGTAAACGATTTGAAGGTGTTTATGCAATACCACGTGTATGCCGTTTGGGATTTTATGTCTTTATTAAAAGCATTGCAAAACAATCTTACCTGCACTACGGTACCTTGGTTTCCAAAGGGTTTGGCAGATACACGATTTCTTATTAACGAAATAGTGGTAGGCGAAGAATGTGATGTGGATAGTGATGGTAACCGTAAAAGTCATTTTGAATTGTATTTGGATGCTATGCAACAATGCAGTGCAGATACTTCTCAAATCGAAAAGTTTATTGATGTATTAAAAAGCAACGGAGATTTTAATGCGGCTTTTACTGCCTCTGATACACCCCAGGAAGCTCGCAACTTTGTTGATTTTACCTTTAAGATTATCAATAGCAATAAAGATTATCTGCAATCGGCCATTTTTACCTTTGGCAGAGAAGACCTTATTCCCGGCATGTTTCTTTCTATCGTAAATGATATTCACAAAAACCTTCCTGACAGTATTACTGTTTTTAAATATTATTTAGAAAGACATATAGAAGTTGATGGCGGGCATCATAGCAACCTTGCCTTACAAATGACGGCTAACCTTTGTGGTACAGATGAACAATATTGGCAAGAAGCAGAGCAGGCAACTATCGAATCTCTACAAAAACGTATCGACCTTTGGGATGGGGTGTACAAACAAATTGTGAAAAATAAAATTGCAGTTGGTGTATAGAGGACGAACAACAAACGTGTTAATTAGTTAAAAGCATTACCTTTATCTCGCAATTTAGCGTTGCTTTATGAAGAAGATATTTTGGATATTTCTTTCCTGTTTTAGCTTCTTCTTTTCTTTAGGTGCTTTTTCCCAAAATGAACAAAAGGAACAGTTAGATTCTTTATTTAAGGCACTTCCTAAATCTGTTAATGATACAGGCAGAATAAGGACATTGGGGCAAATTTCAGAGCAATGTGATTTTAATGATATTCTAAAATATAGTAATCAGATTATTGAACTTGCTGAAAAGAATAAAGATGTAACAGATTTAAAATCTAAACATATCTTTTTGAGGGAAAAAGCACGTGCCTATAATAATACGGGATACTATTACTATACAACTTCTAAGGCTTTAGAGGCACTTGATTATTATCAGAAAGGCGCTCTTATTTTGGAAAAGGATAGTATTGATGGAGAACTGTTGAATAGTTTGTATAATAATATTGCAGGTATTGAAATGCAAATAGGAAAGGACGAAAAAGCATTAAAGACAATAAGAAAATGCCTTAAAACAGATATTGAACTTAAAAAGCCTTTATACATGGCTACTGATTATCATAACATATCAGGAATATATAGGAGTTTGAAAAATTATGACAGTGCAATTTATTATGGAATAAAATCTATTGAAGTACGTGAAGCAGAACTAAAGCATAGAAAGGATATAGAAGAAAATACCTTAATAATTTATTATACCAATGTTGGCGCTATATATTTATACAACAAAAAGGATATTAAATCTTCTGAAAAATATATCGAAAAGGCCTATGTGCTGGCTATGAAGGATAAAGATACAGCATCTTTCTCTACTGTAAATTATTGGAAGGGTCAATTACTGCTAGATAAGAATAGATATAAAGAGGCGAAGCCCTATTTGGAGGAGGCTTTAAAATATGCCGATAATAACAGAAGAGTACAGAGTTATATGTTTGCCTATCGCGGCTTATATGAAATTAATGATACTTTAAAAGATTACAAAAAAGCTTATCAATACTATAAATTATATAAAATTTATGCTGATAGCGCAATGAATATTAATATTAAAAAAGATGCAGAAGTAAAGCAATTAAGTTTTGAGTATGAAACAAAAGAAATAGCGACTAAAGCAGAACACGATAAAGAAATAGCCGAAGAACAATCTAAACAACAAAGGCAGCGCATTATTATTTGGTTTATTATAGCGTTCCTTATACTGGTTTCTGCATCAGGGCTTTTTGTATTAAGAAGTTATTTGCAGAAAAGGAAAATAAACAAGGAACTGGAAACCAAGAACCAGTTAATTGAACAGCAAAAGAAAATAGTAGAAGAAAAACAAGGTCAAATATTGGATAGTATAAATTATGCAAAACATATACAACAGTCTATTTTAGCTGATGAAGATGAGATTAAAACGTATCTGAAAGATTTTTTCGTTTTGTA
>CAJCJB010000341.1 GCA_903970545.1 Candidatus Saccharimonadota bacterium
ATGCTATTAAAGAAGCAGGTTATACTCCTCAACTGCGCGGACAACAATATAACTTTAGAGAACTCCCTGCCGATATAGAAGAGCAGGTGGTTAATTATTAGTTTCTCTATTACCTTAGTTAATTACCATTTGATAAGGAAGTCTTGCCTGCACTCCTTTAGCATTAACTATTGCGTGGGCATATTGCAGGTAATCATAAAACACACCTAACTTTTGTTGAAATACTTTAATTTCTTCTTCCTCTTTTTTACCATTCAGTAATTCTTTCAAAGGATCCTTTTGTTTTGGGAATTGAATCAGTTCATATTCCCCTTCTTTTAAATTAACCTTAGCAGCTGTATAGTAAACCGCATCTTTTAACCCGCCAAGAGCATCAACCAATTTAATTCCAAGAGCATCGGCACCACTCCACACACGTCCTTGCCCAATACTATCTACATTTGCTTGAGACATACCACGTCCTTCGGCAACACGTTTAGTAAAGGTATTGTACACCTGCTCAACCCCTTTTTGTATATAAGCAGCTTCCGTTTCGGTGGCTGAACGATATAAGCTTCCTAAATCGCTATGTTTATTAGTGTTTACCGTATCTATATGAATACCCAGTTTATCAGAGAATAGTTTTTGTGCATTAGGCATTAAACCAAACACGCCAATAGAACCAGTGATAGTATTTGGGTCGGCAAAAATGTAATTGGCGGCACATGAAATATAATATCCGCCCGAAGCAGCCACATCTCCCATAGAAACGATAACGGGTTTTACTTTTTTAGCCAAAGTAACTTCGCGCCAGATAACATCACTGGCAAGGGCGCTACCTCCCGGAGAGTTTACGCGCAACACAATAGCTTTAATGGTGGTGTCTTTACGTGCCTCGCGAATATCTTTGGCAGTAGTTTCAGACCCAATTTTCTCTCCATCGCCTTCCCCGCTGCTTATTTCTCCAACAGCATATATGATAGCCAGTTTAGGTTTTTTATCATGCTTCTTGTCTTTTTCATCCTCGTCGTCATCTTCCTCATCATCATCTTTTTTATGATGTTTCTTCTTTATATGACTTGCGTATTCACCCAAGTTAACAAAGTTTATTTTCTCTTTTTCTTTAACGCCAAGTTTTTGTTTCAAGGCATCGGTTACCTCGTCTTTATATTTTAGTTCATCAACTAACTTTAGCTGTTGTGCATCAACAGGGAAGTTAATTTTTAATTCATCGGCAATGTTTTGAAGTTCTGCAACAGATACTCCACGTTCTTTCGAGATGCCATCCAACATATGTTTCCAAAGACTGTTAAGAAGCGTTTCTAACTGCAAACGGTTAGGTGCGCTCATTTTATCCAGCATAAAAGGCTCTACAGCACTCTTAAATTTACCATGACGATAAACGTGCATATCTACATCTAATTTCTCAAGCGCGTTTTTGTAATACATAATCTGTGCACTTAAGCCCTTAAACATAAACTCTCCTTCGGGGTTTAAATACACCTTATCAGCCACACTTGCCAGATAATAACTCTTTTGAGAATAGTTTTCAGCATAAGCATAGATGAATTTCTTAGTAGCCTTAAACTCAAGCAGGCTATTTCTTACCTCTTCTAATGTGGCAGATGAAGCAATCACATCATCGTTCAAATCAAGATACACCCCTTTAATGGCGGTATCTTCTTCCGCTTTTTTAAGAGATTTAAGAATATCATCTAAGCCTAACCCTGATTTTTCTCCTACTAAATCACCTAATCCTATATCAGAAAGAGGGTTATTTGTGCTGCGTTCTTTTATAGGGTGCTTAAAATGAATCATTAGCACGGAGTTTGCTTTTACATGGAATTTTTTGTCTTTACCAAAATTGAAATGGCCTTTAAAGCTTGACACAATAATGGTGGCAAAAATAATGGTGCACAAAACACCTGCAACTATTACACCTACTATGGCTCCAAAAAACGTTGAAAAGAAATTTCTCATATTTATTAAGTTTATTAACGCAAAAGTAAAACACCTTGTTACTTTTGAGCAGGAATTGTTATGAACGAGGCATATTTATGTTTGGGCGGTAATTTGGGTAATAGTTTTATAACCTTTAAGAAAGCTTGCGGGTATATAGAGCAGCATATAGGAGAAATCAAACAATACTCTTCCATATATCAATCTCAGGCATGGGGTATGAGCAATGCCCCTGATTTTTATAATCAGGTAATTAAACTGGAAACAAAGCTTAGCGCTCAAGAACTAATAATTGCTTTGTTAGACATAGAAAAAACACTTGGCAGAGAAAGAGCAGAGCAAATTGAAGGTTATCAGAATAGACTAATAGATATTGATGTTTTGTTTTTTAATGATGAGATTATAAAAACCAATATGCTTGAAATACCTCATCCGCGACTTCAGTTACGTAAGTTTGTTTTAGAACCCTTGTGTGAAATAGCCTCAGATTTTATTCATCCTTTACTTAAAAAGAATATTACCCAACTAGTAGCAGTATGCGCAGATAAAGGACAAGTAAAGAAATTAGAGCATGCCCTATAAATTTATCTGTATAGAAGGCAATATAGGTGTAGGCAAAACTACATTAGTTAAAAAGTTGGCGCAACATATAGATGCTCGTTCTTTCTTTGAAGAGTTTGATGAAAACCCATGGTTACCCTTATTTTACCAACAACCCAAAGAGACTGCTTTAGCAGTAGAGCTTTCTTTTTTAACCGACAGATGCAAGCAGCTTATTCAAATTCAAAGAGAACATAACTCTGAAACAATTATAAGCGATTATTGTTTGGATAAATGCTTGTTGTTTGCACAAGCTAACTTAACAGAAGAAGATTTTAAAACATATAAGAAACTATACGGCAGAATTTCTGCTACCATAAAGAAACCTGATTTAGTTATTGTTTTACACACTTCGGTTGAAGCACTCGAAAGCAATATCAAAACCCGTGGCAGGGTTTATGAGCAAACTATACAAACAACATATCTTGAAAAATTAAATAAAGCCTATTTACAATTCTTCTCGGAAGAGAAAGAGTATGTTGTTTTAAATATTAATTGCACAACAATTGATGCAAAAAATTATGAAAGTATCTTTAACGAAGTTGTATCTTTCCTGAAAATAAATAACCCTGATAAAAACACCATAATAAAAATATGAAAAAAGTAAAAGCGGTTGAAACGTGCAGTTGGCCTAAAGGCGATGAACTAATGATAAAATACCATGATGAAGAATGGGGTACACCTGTGCATGATGATAAAAAGCATTTCGAGTTTTTGGTGCTCGATACCTTTCAGGCAGGCTTAAGCTGGAAAACCATTCTCCACCGTAGAGAACATTTCCGTAAAGCTTTTGCCAATTTTGATGTAAACAAAGTAGCTAAGTTTACTGAAAAGGATGTGGAAAAACTTTTACAGAATGAAGGCATCATTCGCAACAAATTAAAAGTACGCGGTACCATAAAGAACGCACAACTCTTTTTGCAAGTACAAAAAGAATACGATTCTTTTAACAACTACATTTGGCAGTTTACCAATGGTAAAACGTTGGTAAACAAACGTAAAGACATGAAAGAAATACCTGCTTTTAGTAAAGAATCAGATGCGATGAGCAAAGCCTTAAAGAAACTTGGTTTTACTTTTGTAGGCTCAACAATATGCTATGCTTATATGCAGGCAGCCGGCATGGTAAACGACCATTTGGTAACCTGCCACCGTTACGAACATTGTAGTTAGTTTTATGTCGGAAGTAAAAAACAAACCAACACTTTCTTTATTAGATACTACCTTGCTTGTTTCAGGCTCTATGATAGGCTCGGGGATATTTATTGTATCGTCTGAAATGGCGCGTACAGTTGGGGGTAGCGGATGGTTGCTACTGTGTTGGTTGCTTACAGGCGTACTTACTTTATTTGCCGCACTAAGCTATGGCGAGCTGGCAGGTATGATGCCCAAGGCAGGCGGACAATACGTGTACATTAAAAAAGCCTTTGGCAGCTTAACGGCTTTCTTATATGGCTGGACAGTTTTCTTGGTTATTCAAACAGGTGTAATTGCTGCGGTGGCTGTTGCTTTTGCTAAGTATGTAGGCGTGTTCATTCCTTTTTTTAATGAAGATAATGTGTTTCTTCAAATATCAACATTCAAATTAACCTACGCGCAATTACTGGCTATCGTATCTATTGCTTTCTTAACGTTTATTAATTCGCGTGGAGTAAGAAATGGTAAGATGATACAACGTGTGTTTACTCTCGCAAAACTTATTGCCCTATTCGGATTGATTATAGTAGGTGTTTACGCAGGCTTTACACGAAATATTTTCTCAGAGAATATGGCAGATGCTTGGAAAGCTTCGTCCGTAAAAGATTCTGTAACTACGATGCTAAGTGGAAGTGCTATATGGGTAGCTGTTGGTGTTGCTATGATAGGTTCTTTGTTTAGCAGTGATGCGTGGAACAACGTAACCTTTATTGCTGCCGAAATTAAAGAACCGCATAAAAACATTCCGAGAGGGTTGATGTTAGGCACCTTTATTGTTACGGTGATTTATATTTTGGCTAACGTAGCTTACTTGTGTTTGTTGCCCATACACGATATTCAGAATGCCCCACACGATAGGGTAGGGGCTGCTGCTATGGCAACCATCATGAATGGCAACACAGCAGTTTATGCCATGGCAGGGCTAATCATCATTTCTACATTTGGTTGCAATAACGGTTTGATAATGGCAGGTGCAAGGTTGTTTCAGGCTATGTCGGCAGATGGATTATTCTTTAAAAAAGCAGAACATACCAATAAATATAATGTACCGGGCTATGCCCTTGCTATACAGGGTATTTGGGCAGGTATCTTATGTTTAAGTGGCTCGTATGGAGATTTGTTAGAGTACGCCACCTTTGCATCCTTACTGTTTTATATAGTAACGATAACAGGTGTTTTTGTACTAAGAAAGAAAGAACCTGATGCGCCTCGTCCATACAAAGCTTTGGGCTATCCGGTAATTCCTTTCCTGTATATTTTGTTAACTGCATTAATTTGTATAGATTTGGTATATAATAAACCTGATAATACCGTTAGAGGTTTGATAATAGTTGCGTTGGGTATTCCGGTTTATTATTTTATACAACGGAAAAAAGTAACAGTTTGATTAATTACCTTACCAAATACTTTACCCTAAACCGTCGCGAACGTAATGGTATGATAGCCGTTGCTACATTGGTGCTGATACTGCTTGGGGTAAAATACTACATCGTTTATCATTACAAAACACAAACAAAGGAAGTTGTTGTAGTTGCTTTAGATGATGTGGCAGCTAAGCTTGCGGAGCAAAACAAAGAAGCAGATGCCAACGCATACGGCATTATATCC
>CAJCJB010000342.1 GCA_903970545.1 Candidatus Saccharimonadota bacterium
TCATAATGCTGTTCCAATTCGCTTACTCCTTTCATATAATTTACATAAACAAAAGGAGGTTCTGTGCTTTCATATTCTTTACGCGTATAAAGACTAAACCAAAGTTTATTGTTGGGCATATTTGTTTTTTAACTTGTATAAAAAATTTCTTACAGGAATTGCCACATAAGCAAACGGAATTAAAATAGTAGCCGCAAGTTTTTGCAGCCACATAGGAGCTTTATATAAAAGTTTAAATAGTTCTGCCATTTTTTGAAGAAATAAACCTGTAAGTACGATACTACAAACTAAATGTTTTTTTTCAAGATATTCATCGCGTACTACATCAAACAAAAAAATAAATCTATTTTTTTCTGTATTATTTATCGCCTCATGATTATTGGCATCAACAAAAATTAATAATTTTCCTGTTTCCCAACTACGCCATTCGTCTTTAACTCTAAAGCCACATGCTGGCATTTTGTCCGGAATACTTAATCCTAAATGACATCGAAATATAGCGTTTGTATCTCCACAATGCGGAATAATATGTCCATGTGGTTCTAATAAATTAAAAGAAGCAGAAACTAAACCTGGAATAGATTTTATTACCTGCAAAGTTTCAGAAAAATATTTATGATGTTCATAAATCTCCACATTCCATGTTTTTAATGAAATTGTTTTCCAGGAATTTACTTTTGAAACCATGGTAGTGTTAAAATAACTTTCCAATTCATGGTTTTTTAAATATTTCCCGAGTTCTTCATTTATAACATGATAATTATCAGATATAATTTTAGAAAAATGATAATCATCCGGATTAAAGAAATTAGGTTCATTACCTTTGTATTCACTTTTATCAAATATGCTGAACCAAATATTCTTCACTAAAACAAATGTATCAATTATTTATATTTGAATGATGGAATTTACTGAAAAGAACCCCCAATACTTTTATGATTCAAATCAGTTTAAAGAATTGAAAATACTAGAAGATAATTATAAGACTATATTGGATGAATTAACCCATCTGAGAAATGATTCTAAAAATGGTTATTGGTTCGATTCGTTTCCTCATTATTTAAAACCAAAAAGTCAAAACAAATGGCATGTATTTACATTTCGTTTTTTTAATATCAAGCACCCAGTAAACTGTGCACTTTGCCCGAAAACAGCAGAACTTTTAAATAAAATTCCAAGTTTAATATCAGCTGATTTTTCATACTTACCTGCCCACACCTATATAAAACCACATAAAGGTTTTTCAAGAATGGTCATCAGAGTCCACTTGGGTTTAATCATTCCTAATAATTGTGGTATAAGAGTTGGCAATGAAACAAAAATCTGGCAAGAAGGTAAATTGCTAATCTTTGATGATTCATTTGAACACGAAGCATGGAACAATAGTAATAAGGATCGTTTTGTTTTAATGTTTGATATTGTAAATCCTCTGTGGGAATATACGCCTCAGGAAATCAGTAAATATAAAATAGAGAATATGGAAGATGAATTTATGTTAAACATGTTCACAAAAGAACAATGGCTAGACTTTTATAATAAAGGGGAATTTACTGCCTGGACTAAGGCTTAGTTTTCCTTATATAATTATTCAAATCAGTACTTAATAAATTGCTTTCAGAAGCAATTATTTTAATTTGTGTATTTCCTTTACAATATAAAGCAGCAGCTTTTTTGAGTTTGCTTGTTTTCTCAAAATAACGTTCTTTAGTTAAAATCAATTTATAAAATAAATTATCTTTATACTCTTCATAAATTTCATATCCTAATATTTTATTAAAGGTTAGAGCTCTTTGATTGTTTTTTGCTACAGTAATTACCGAATTATCGCCCAAATTTAAAACTTCATACATACATTCCAGCATGGTTAATGATGCAAGTACAGGAATGGGAGTTCCCCAATAATCCTGTTCCCAAATAAATATTCCCCCTTCAGCACTTTTAGTATTAGGTGCTGGATCTTTATAATTTAACAATCCTATTTTTTGATTGTCAGCTTCAATGATAAAGTAATAATTGTATTTATCATTTATTTTTTGAAACCATTGTCGTTGCATTTCATGAGTTATATACTCTTTGAATTGCATGGTGTCTCTAATAAAATCTTTGTTGCGCCAATAACGTATAAGTTCTATATCATGCTCTGTAACACGTATATATCTCAGGCCGTATTGCTCAACAATCATACTTTTTCTTTTATAGAATAAGGGGGTTTGTTATTGGAAAGTGCGATAAGATTTCCTAAATATTCCCCTATAATTCCAAGGCTTAATGTAATAATCCCAATACCAAATAATAAAACCACTATGATAGATGTATATCCCATAGGAACTTTAAAAAGAAACTTTCTTACAATAAAGTAAGTTCCTGAAAAAACACTTAAACTAAAAATATAAAAGCCCGTTACTCTAAGCATACGCAATGGCATAGTAGAACTAAGAGATACTATTCTTAAAGATAAATCAAACAAATGCGAATAACTATAACTTGAATTTATTTTTTTAGATTTTTGAAAATTAAGTTTTACATATTCCAATTTATCTGCATACCATAAAGCAATTTCATCCAAAAAAAATAAAGAGCCATTATGCTTTATTACTTCATTTCTTAGTTTTTTAGTAAATAATCTAAAACTACTGCCTTCCCCCGCAGTTTTGTTTTCATTACGAGTTCCATGTTTGTATAAGTATCTAAGAATATTTCTAAGAATATTTTTATTTGATTTTATTGGCATTCCATAAACCAAATCAGCATTTGTGCTGACCAGTTGATTATATAATTTTAAAATATCTTCAGGTTGTTGTTCCAAATCATCATCCATAGTAACAATGTTATTTCCTGAACAAATATTTAATCCGCATAACAAAGCACTATGCTGTCCGTAATTTTTACTCAGTTTAACGCCAATAATATTACTATTTGCACTTTTCAATTGTTTAATTATTTGCCAACTAGAGTCCTTGCTACCATCATCTATTAAAATAATTTCATACTCCTTATTTAATTTTTCTAAAGCATTAATAACTTCCTTTACTGTTTCTTCTATACAAGATTCAGAATTAAATACAGGGATGATGATAGAAAACTCTTTCATACTATGATTTTAAAGTACCTAAAGTTAATCCTCCGTCCATTGGTATGCAAGTGCCAGTAATCCATTTCGATTTTTCGGAAAGCAAATAGCAAACCGCATTAGCAACATCTTCTGTTTCACCAATACCCAACGGATATTGCTTTTCATATTTGTGCATTTCCTCCTCACTAAAAGCAGTATCAATAGTAGATTGGTATATAGCTGTTTTAACTAAAGCAGGTTGCAGAATATTTACTCGTATTTTCTTTGGAGAAAGTTCTAATGCCAGTGTTTTTCCATAACCTTCTAATGCCGCTTTTGATGCAATATAAATGGCACCTCCAAAATAAGGGTAAAGCGTAGAGATGGTTGATATTAATACAATAGAAGCGTTATTGTTTATTTTCTTATGCTGTAATAATTCTGCGTTTAGTAATACTACCGATTTAAAATTGATTGAAAACACTTCATCAATTTGCTGCTCTTTAATAAATTTTACAGGAACTGGTTTTACAATACCTGCGCAATGTACTATACCATCTAATGCTTTTAATTCAGTACTAAGTTTTTTTATTTGCTCAGCTTTAGTTAAGTCAGTTTCAATAACGAAATGATTATTCCCTGCTAATTGAGCTTGTGTATTTTTAAGTTCCGCTAAGTTTCTTCCGGTGATGGTAAGGTTAGCTCCAAGTTTAGAAACATCAACAGCAGCTTGTCTTCCAATGCCTGAAGAAGCACCTGTTACTAAAATATGTTTCCCTTTTAAATCCATGAAAGATTAAATCTCTATCAAATCCAAGCAAACAATATTATCTAAATCTATTATACAAGAACCCCAAGAATATCCTACACCAAAACCTGACAACAATGTTTTTTTGTGCTGATTTTTTAAGTGCTCTTTTAATTTAACAACAATAGTTAAAGGAATAGATGCCGAACTGGTATTGCCAAATAAATCTATAGAGTAAGGAACCTTTTCTGTTTCTAATACCTTTAGTTTTTTGCGCACACTTTCGTTAATCAATCTGTTTGCCTGATGAAAGACATAATAATTAATACTGCTCTTTTCTATGCCTGCAAATTGCAATAAATCATTCACGTTGGGTGCAACTTCTTTTAAAGCAAAGTTAAATATATCAATACCGTTCAGTTGCAAATGTCTTCTGCTGCGTTTAATACCTGGTTCAATTTCTTTAATTTCAAAGGTATCATCTCTTACTTCATTGCGGGCACCACCATCTAATATTTTTATGGCTTCTTCTCCGCTGCCATCACTTTGTAAGTTAAAATAAACAGTATTGCTGTCGGTATCATACTCTAAAGCAGTAGCGGTTCCGGCATCCCCAAATAGGGGATAAGTGCTTTTATCTTCAACATGGGTAGAAAGAGAAGATTTATCACCTACCAACAACAAACCTTTTTTTATTTGTCCGGTAGAAATTAAGTTAGATAAAATCTGCAAACCATATATATATCCCGAGCAACCTAAGTTCATATCGAAAGCCATGGCATGTTTGCCCAAACCTAAACGATGCTGTAATAAAATACTGGTAGCGGGTAAAAAAAAATCAGCAGATTGAGATACAAATATTAAACAATCTATCTCTTGTTTATTCCAGTTAAGTGAACTGATTAGTTTCTCTGCCGATGCATAACACATATCAGATGTGGTGATTTCTTTAGATGCCACACGACGTTCGAGAATACCAACACTTTTTATAAATAAATCCTTTTCGGCATCATTAAAGTAGGCATACTCTCTGGTAAACAGTTTTTCTTTAGGAACACAGGCTGCAATTCCTTTAATCTTAACGTTATTAGTTTTGAATAGAGCCATCTACGCTTTCTTCTTAGTCAAAATAACCTGATACAAATCCTGTATGGTTTGTGTAGATTTTAAATCATCGGCATTTAACGCTACATCAAAATGAGTATCTACAAAAGCAATAATAATAAGCGCGTACATACTGCTCCAACCTTTTATATCGCGATAATTGGTGGTGGGTGTAATCGTACCGGGTTCAATATCTTCAAACTCGGCTTCTAAGTTTTTTGTAAATTCTTCAATGTTCATCATAGGCGCTAATTAATATTCTATAATAGTTGCTCCCCAACTGTACCCAATTCCAAAACCTGCCAGCATTACTTTCATGCCTCTTTTTAAAATACCTTTTTCTTCGGCTTCTTTCAACGCAACGGGTATGGTTGAGGAAACAGAGTTGCCAACACCTTCAATATTAATAAAAAATTTGTCTTTAGATACTTTTATTTTTCTTCTGATGATGTCTAACATAAAATAACTGGCTTGGTGAAACACAAATAAATCTACATCGTTTATAGAATAATTGTATTTCTCCAATGTTTCGTTTACCAATTTAGGAACTGCCTTTACCGCAAACAAAAATATCTCGGTACTGTTCATCTTCATTTGTCCATTTGGCAAATCCAAATCCAGTTGTTTATCCGTGTAGTTTGGGTTGCGGAAACCACTATGGTCTACCAACAGGTTTTTATGTCCTGAGCCATCCGTTCCAAAAACAAAATGCTGGTTGTAATTGCCTTTAGAAATTAAATTAGCCGAGGCTATATCACTAAAAATACTGCGCAGCTCCAAATCAGTTTGATGAATTACTTTGGTAGGTATATCAGCCGTTAAAAACAAAATATGCTTTGCCATATTAGCCGCCAACAAACCATTAGCAATGCCCAAGCCATAAATATAACCCGAGCAGCCATAAGGTATATCCATACAGCCAATAGTTTTGGGCAACCCAAGCCTGTCCTGAATAATACAACTGCTGGCAGGGGCTATATAATCAAATCCTTCCGAGCAAAAGAGTAAGAAATCAATATCTTCTTTATTAATTTTATTCTCCTCAAATAGCTTTTCGGCAGCCTTTACGGCTAAATCTGAGGCTATTTCATCGGGGGCAGATACATAGCGTTGTTTTATACCCGTGTTTTTAAAAATCTTTTCGGCAGTGGTTTCGGGGAAATCGGCTGCTAATATATCGTTGTTAAGAATGGTAGCCGGAAAATGCGTTGAAATATGGTTTAACTTAATAGACATACTTTTACAGAGGTATAAATTTAATCAATAATTTTGTAATAAATTAGTAAACTTACATTATTACATAGTAAAAATGTAAAAGCATTATATGCAGAAAATACTATCCGATAATAAAAAGACTTATCTTCTTTTCTTAATTCTATCTCTGCTTTTTTACGGAAACTCTATAAGAAACAATTTTAGTTTAGATGATTCTTATGTTACCGTAACAAATTACCCCGTTAAAGGAAGAAGTTATACTCCTAATAATCCTTTAGTGGCAGCAGGTATAAAAGGAATTCCCAAAATATGGAGAAGTCATTATGGTCATGAAAAAGGCGTTGGATATGATTATCGTCCCGTAGTAATTACCATGTTTGCCATTGAATATTCTGTTTTTGGACAAGCCCCTCATATCGATCATTTTATAAATGTTGTTTTATATTCGATTATAGTTTTTATTCTTTTTTTATTATTAAAAAAGTGTTTAAATGAATATTCGTATAAGGAGCCGTTTGCACTTATTTGCTCTGTTTTATTTTTGGCACACCCTATCCACGCCGAAGCAGTAAATAATATAAAGTGCAGAGATGAATTATTAGCCTTGCTTTTTGGACTGTTAACTACATTTAATATATTAAAATTTTATGAAGTAAAACAAAAGCATTACAAATGGCTGCTTTATGCGGTAATAAGCATGTTTTTAGCTTTTTATTGCAAGTTAACCTCAGCTCTTTTTATGGCGCTAATACCTTTAATTTTAATTTTCTTTATCAAGGTTGATAAAAAACAATTCGCATGGGTTGTTTTAGGATTTATAATCTGTTATTTTTCTTATAGAGAATCTAAAAAATTATTGATTACAGAAAAAACAGGAAGAGTTTTCTTTCATTTTGAAAACCCACTTTATACAGAACATATTTCTCTTTATGAAAGAATATTATTTGCTTTTAAAACCTTTGGCACTTATGTAAAGTTGCACTTTTTTCCATATCCACTAAGATTTTATTATGGATCTGCTATATTTTCTACTCAAAATAGTTTATTTGATTTCGAAATCATTCTATGTATTTTATTCCTTATTGCAGTATCCTACTATTGTTATAAATCAAAAAACAAAATAGCCTTATTTGGATTCCTTTTCTTTCTTATATCTATAGCACCCTTAACTAATTTTTTTCAACCTGTTGCAGGTGTTTTTGCCGAAAGACTTTGTTTGATAGCATCCATTGGGTTTATGGTACTTATAACCTCCGTGATACTTTCCTTTTATAAAACCATTCCAAGTAAAATAACTACTTCATCTTTTACAAAGAAGCCATTGGTTTATCTTAGTGGTGTTTTATTTATCTTTTTATTTTATACATGGAACAGAAACACAGCTTGGGAATCCGAATTTTCTTTATACGAACATGATGCCCAGTACACCGAAAAATCTTCGGGTATAAACAACTTGCTGGCGAATAAATATTTTGAAATGATTACTACAAAAGATTATCAGAAATATCCACAACAGGTTTTGATAAATAAAACTCTTAAGCATTATGATTTAGCTATTCAGGATGATTCCACTATGTATTCGGCTTATAATAATACAGGGGTTCTTTACTTTTCTTATTTAAATCAACCCGACTTAGCTCTTAAATATTTTCTTACGGCTATCCACGTTAAGTCAGATTATGCGCAAGCTTATGAAAACATTGGTAATTGTTATGATAAGAAAGGGAACTTTATACAAGCGTTTAAAAATTACCGAATAGCTACTATAGAAAACCCCCAACAGTATAAATCATATACTGCGTTAATTACTTTGTTGATTAACAAAAACCTTATGAATGCTGCATACCCTATTGTTAAAGAAGCCGATAAGAATTTCCCGAAAGATTATTTTATTACTTCTCAATATGCTAATTGCCTTTTAATGACAGGAGATACCACATCGGGTATGAAAAAATTAGAAGAAGCTTATCGTATTTTTCCTAATAAGAAATTGGCTAAATTCCTTTTTGAGAAATGGTATGAGTTTAACAACTCGGAGAGAGTTGAATACTACAGAAACCAATATGCCATTTTACCCCAATAAAAGGCAGTCTTGTTTTTAAACATCAAAGGAATTGCGTATGTTTGAAACCTTGTTATAATTAAAGATTATCTATGGACGCAGAATTACAAACAGAAACAAAATATAGAGGTAAAGCAGAGTTAGACCAAAAAGCATCCCATCCAAAAGGACTTTGGGTGTTATTTGGTACCGAGATGTGGGAGCGTTTCAATTTTTATGGAATGCGCGCCATACTTACCTTATTTTTGGTTAACTCCTTACTAATGAAAGAAGAAGATGCTTCTCTTATATACGGGGGCTTTCTTGGGCTTTGTTACTTAACACCCATGTTGGGTGGTTTTATTTCCGACAGGTTTTTAGGTAACCGTAATTGCATTATACTAGGCGGTTCTCTTATGGCAATTGGGCAACTATTCTTGTTTTTTAGTGCCAGTATTTTTGGGGCAAATATTACCCTTGCCACTACTTTAATGTGGGTAGCTTTAGGTATCATCATTTTCGGAAATGGTTTCTTTAAACCAAATATCTCCAGCATGGTAGGTAGTCTTTATCCTAAACAGGAGAAGAGCAAATTAGATTCTGCCTTTACTATTTTCTATATGGGTATTAATCTGGGCGCTTTCTTAGGTCAGTTAATTTGTCCGATAATAGGAGACGTAAAAGACTCAGGTGGTATAAGAGATATACATGCTTTTAAATGGGGCTTCTTAGCTGCCAGTATAGCTATGATATTAGGAACAGTTATATTCTATTTTTTAAAGAATAAATATGTTGTTACACCCGAGGGTAAACCTCTTGGAGATTTACCTTCAAAAAATGATGCCTCTCATTACGAAGAAGGAGAAGCACAAAAGGCAGTGTTTTCTACCAAAGCTTTAATTACCTCCGTAATTTCTTTTGTGGTACTGTTCTTTGCCATCCGTTATATGTTAGACGGACATAATTTTATTAAAACTGTTATCTACCCTATTATTTATGCAAGTGGTTTAACGCTCGCAGGTCTTATTATATCAGATACTTCGTTAACTAAAGTAGAGCGTCAGCGTATTATTGTAATCTACATCGTTTCTTTCTTTGTAATATTCTTTTGGGCAGCGTTTGAACAGGCAGGCTCTTCACTAACCTTTATTGCAGATAACCAAACAGACAGAAACTTCTTCGGTTGGAACATGCCCCCATCTATGGTGCAAATATTTAACGGTTTGTTTGTGGTTGCTTTCGCAATTCCTTTCAGTATGTTATGGGATAAGCTAAGAGCTAAAAACATGGAGCCCATCTCTCCTATGAAACAAGCCTTTGGTTTAGCACTAATTGCTATCAGTTATTTTATCATTGCGAATAATGTAAAGGACTTAGGTAATAACGGGTTGCTTGCTATTAAGTGGTTAATCTTATTATATTTAATTCAAACAGCAGGAGAGCTTTGTTTATCGCCCATAGGTTTATCATTAGTGGGTAAACTGGCTCCAAAGCGTTTTGCATCCTTGTTATATGGCGTGTTCTTTTTATCAAATGCATCGGGTTATGCCTTAGCAGGAACGTTGGGTTCTATCTTACCGGCAACAGGCGATAAGTTTAATAAAGCCAAAGAAATGGGCATAGA
>CAJCJB010000343.1 GCA_903970545.1 Candidatus Saccharimonadota bacterium
TGTTGCCAATTCTATACTTGTAAAAGTAAACCAGATTGGTACGCTAACTGAAACCATTGAAGCTGTGCAGATGGCACAAACACATGGATATACCTCGGTAATGAGTCACCGCAGTGGAGAGACAGAAGATACTACCATTGCTGATTTGGCTGTTGCATTAAGTTGCGGACAAATCAAAACAGGTTCCGCTTCACGTAGTGATAGGATTGCAAAATACAATCAACTTCTTCGTATAGAAGAACAGCTAGGAAGCAATGCACGCTTTTTAGGGAATAGCTTTAGGTTTGCTAAGTAAGTAGTTTATTTAACTAATGTAATTTCACCTCTTAGGTTTTGACTTAAGAGGTTTTTTATTTTTGATGAAGGAAGTTTTTGTCCGAGTAAGAACATAAGTTTTGTTACTGCCGCTTCTAAGGTAATATCCTCTCCGCTGATAACGCCTATTTTTTGCAATTGAGAACTTGTCTCGTATTTGCCTTGTATTACTCTGCCTTCTAGGCATTGGGTTACGTTGTAAATAATAAGTCCTTTATCAATAGCTTGTTTTAAGAGGTTGATAAACCAATCGTCAGTTGGAGCATTGCCTGCCCCAAAACTATGTAATACAACCGATTTTATACCAGAGATACTTAATACAGCTTCTGTTATTTTTTTAGATATGCCGGGAAAGAGATTAAGTACAACAATATCGTTATCTAAATTCTTGTGTACACTTAATTTCTTGGCAGATGCTTTGCCAATGGAGTTGTTGTTATAAATAATTTGCACACCAGCCTCTGCCAACACAGGGTAGTTGGGAGATTGAAAAGCATCAAAGTGTTCTGAATTATATTTTAGTGTGCGATTACCTCTGAATAATTCGTACTCAAAATAAATAGCTACTTCGGGTACCAATGCTTTGCCTTCTTTATTCTTTGCCGAAGCTATTTCTATTGCGGTAATTAAATTCTCTTTCCCATCAGTTCTGATAATACCAATAGGTAATTGAGAACCGGTAAGAATAACAGGCTTGCTCAAGTTTTCTAACATAAAACTAAGGGCAGATGCTGTATAAGCCATCGTGTCACTTCCATGCAACACCACAAAACCATCATAGGTATTGTAATTGGTTTCTATAATTTCTGCCAGTTCAATCCAGACACGCGGGTGCATGTTACTGGAATCAATAGGTTTCTTAAAAGAAACGGAATGCAGCTCTAAATTAAACCTGCTTAATTCGGGAACCTGTTTAGTAAGGTGTTTAAAGTTAAAAGGGCGTAACGTACCCAATTTGGCATCCTGCATCATGCCTATGGTTCCGCCGGTATATATAAGAAGGATTTTATTCATATAATTTTAAACGTCATTGCGAACGAAGTGAAGCAATCTCCTAACAAAAGGATTGCTTCTTTTCATTTTGCTCATTCCGCAAAACTCCTCGCAATGACAGTTTAAAAACTAAAACGGTAAATCATCATCAACCGAAGTGCTTGTGAAAACTGGTGGTGTACCTGTTTCCATACTGGTTGGTTGACTGTGATTATTTGATGGAGCAGATGATTGACTTGAACCTACTTTTTCAATACGCCATGCATCAATGGTATTAAAGTACTTTGTTTCGCCTTGCGGAGAAACCCACTCACGTCCTTTTAAATTAAAAAGAACTTTTATTTCATCACCAATGTTGTAGTTATCAATTAAAGATACTTTATCTTGCACCAACTGAAAACTTACGTGCTGAGGATAAGGAGAACCCGGTTCTACGGTTAATACAAAATCGCGTTTCTTAAAACGTTCGCTTACTACTTGTGTATCAAATTTTGCTTTGACAATTCCTGTTACTTCCATGACTTCTTTATATTAAAAATTAGAACACTAAAAGTACGGCTTTTGCAACTAATTCCCCAATAAAACTTTCCACGCTTCACCTACTTTATTAACATCTAATAAGGTTTTGGCATATTGGTGGAGTTCATCTTTTGTGGTAAAGTGCTTGTTATTAGAAGCTTTATAAGCATTAATTTCTTCCTGAGTAGGTAAATGCTCTATATTGCCCAATTGCCCGAGGTTGTTGCCTGATAATACTTTGCTGTTCTTTATTTCAGCCGGAATAGCATCCACACCAATACCAAGGGTTGTAATGGGTTTTGCAATTTCAAACAAGGCATCGCCGTGGGCGCGGCAATACCAATTACCACCCATACGGGCAACCAAATCTATTTTATGTTGGTCTATTTTTCCGTGCTCATCCAGCACTTCTTCTTTTACGTGTATAAGCAATACCTCACAAACAACCAGGTTTCCTGCTCCGCCGCCTTGCCCTAATTCAATTACCTGATTTACTTTGCACTCCATGGTAACAGGGGCTTCAGCAACACGAAAAGGCTTTACCTGCTGAGAGGCAAGCTTGGTAAATCCTGCTTTTTCAAACTCATCCACTCCTTTTGCATACGGACTACTTGCCAATGACATTTGCTGAACCATATCGTAGTTTACAATATTTAAAACCACTTCGGGTACTTCTTTTACATTCTCTAAAGTGTGTTTATTAGTACCATCTCTGCCACTACGAGCCGGAGAAAAAATAGCAATAGGCGGATTAGAAGAAAACACATTAAAGAAACTAAAAGGCGCAAGGTTGGGTCTTCCGTCTTTATCTATGGTACTTGCAAAGGCTATAGGGCGCGGACCAATAGCTCCTAATAAATAACTATGAAACTGTGGTTGTGGGGTGTCTTTTGCGCTAACTGTTATCATGTGAAATGTTTATGGGATAAAATTAAATAATTTCTTGTAAGCTTCTATGTTAGCAACATCCATGCAATGCGTGAGGGCATATTGTTGCACAGCTTTAGATTTGTTTTCAAACGTTGTTTGATTCATTTGCAAGGCTTCATTTATTGCCATTGTATATTTCTCCTTTTCATTTAAAGAAATATCCCAACCAATGTTTTGCGATTGTAAATTACGCCAAGGAGTAGTGTTACTTATTAAAGGAATACACCCATTTAGCATAGCCTCTACAATAGCATGCCCAAAGTTTTCATTTAAAGTTGGAAGAAAGAATAAGTGATATTTCTTTAATGCCTGTTCTACTTCATTGCCCTGCAAATCTCCTTTAAAAGAAACGGTAATGTTCTTTGGAAGTGTGGCCGCAAGCTCTGTACACCGTTTATAATAATCAGCTTCTTCAGGCGGACCATACAAATCAAATACTATAGTTCCTGTATGTATGCTTTGTAAAACCTCTAAAGCAAACAATATGTTTTTTACTTTTGATATACGCGCTACACAACAAACCCTTAATTCATTAACCTGCTTATTATAATCTGTGCGGCTTTCAACAGGGGGTAAGGTTAAGTTAGAGATTTTATAAATGATTTGGTTTGTACCGAAAACATTTTTTATCTCACCTTCTTCCTGTGCTGAGGTAGCATGCCATGTTAAGTTTTTATATAAAGAAAACAGTTTAGCCAAAGCAATAAATGTATTCTTCTTTTGTGATTTTAAATGCAATGCTCCGCTGCTTAACATGCCCCGTGGAGCAATAACAATAGACTTATCAATCTTATTTAATTTCTTTAGCAGAAGCGGATAAATAGTAAAGCGTTTAGAAAAAAAACTATTCAGATACACGCAATCATACGCAGTGTCTTTTAGTAAAGCAGCTAAATTCTTCCGGGAGAAGTACTCATCCGAAAAATAAAATACCTGCTCGCCGTTAGCTAATACATTCCATTCATTACTCTTAATACCCTTATGCGGCTCGGTAGAGAACAAATCTTTATTGCCGGTAATGATGTAAAAATTAAACGCATCTTTAAGATGAAACACCAGCGCAGCAATTGATTTTACAGGACCTCCGGCTTTGTACGAAGGCAGGTACCAATCAGTAAGTATAAGTATGTTTTTTTTTGTAGCGATGATGCGGCTAATTTAAGAGCTTTTGTTGTGTTAACATAAATTAATAAAACTTGGCACGATGTTTGGTAATACTATTTTCAATTAAAAATAACTAAACTAAAAAACAGAACTCATGAAAAACCTGCCAAAAATCCAAACATTAGAATTGCACGCAAACGACTCTGCTGAAACTGTAATTCAAGATGCATCTCTTATTCACACAACAGGAGATGTAAACGTAACCACGCCACCCGTAACCGATGCGGTGCTGGGCGGACAAATAACCACCCTGCAGAACAGGGTTACAGGTTCTAAAGCAACCCCGCCTACATTTACGGCAGGGCAGGTAACAACTTCGAAAAACATAGTAATAACCTCTTACAACAAAATTGCCAAATATGTAGAAGGTGTTGCTAATGATGTGGCTATTGCCGCGGGAGATGTTACCGCAGGTAACACCGTAGTAACTCGTGTGGGTTGCAAACTAAAAAGGAAAAGCACAAGGGGAACCAAAAAGTTTGCAGCAACTTCTAAAATAGATGGAGAGATTGAAGTAGGTACTAAATCTCCGGGAAGAGGCACTATCTATATCCGTGAGTATGGCAAAACAACTGCTAAAGGAGTTATACCTGCTGTGATTAATGACCCTATTATTGGCGGACTATCTGAAATTAGTATCACTAACCTGATAAGCGGTACAATATATGGTGTGAGAGAAGCATTGATATTACCCATACCACGCAATAAAGGCGGTGGTGGTGTTAGCGCTATTACTACAGCTACTGCAAGAGGCACAACACCGGTAGCTACTACTAAAACAAATAAGGCAACTTATGCCGATGGTGCTACTCATTATGTATATAGTGACTGGATATATGTAACCGTTAAGTAAACAGCATTAGTTTTAGAGCTAAAACCATGAAGTAAAGGCTTCGCAATAACATGCGAGGCTTTTGTTTTTAAAATCAAACGCTAAACATCGTTAATTAAATATTGCTTAACATGCTTACATACGCTCACTACATCAGTTAAGCGTATTAACTCATTAAGTACACGTATTACTTCATCAAGTACACGTATTAATAAGTGTAATGATACGCTTAACTCATCAAGTGATACGTTTACTTCATCAAGTAAGCGTATTAACTCATCTAGTGATACGCTCAATTCACTTTTAGAGTTTAAACAAGCATCATACAAGAAGCGGACAGAGAGGCAATAGCCTCTTTTTTTGTTAGGTATAATTTAATATCTTCGTGTTTCTTAAACAACTATCATGAAAAAAGTAATTACCCTTTTAGCCTTAGCGTTTTGTTTAGATGCGGGGGCGCAACTAAATCCGGTGTCAAATCTGGTTTATGGTGATGCGTATAATTATCCAGCTTATTCTAGTTGCCCCGGTTATAACTGTTTTAAGCTAACTTGGTCAAAGCCCGTTCTTTCAACTACAGATACCTTAAAGGGTTACAAAATATATAGAAACGATGCTTTATACACGTTTATAACCGATACTTTTTATGGATGCCAGTATATTAATACATGCAACCCAACGGCAGGTAATTGGTTTAACATTACATCTTTTTGGATAACCGTAAAAGCAGTCTATAATAAAGATTCGCTTACCTCTATCGTTACCGATTCTGTTTATATGGGTGGCGAATCAATAGGCATAGAACAAAAAACAAA
>CAJCJB010000344.1 GCA_903970545.1 Candidatus Saccharimonadota bacterium
TACACTCTTTCCCTACACGACGCTCTTCCGATCTTTTCCCAATTGTAGAAGGTCGTTTCCCTACCTGGTTACCAATATGGGGAAGTGAAGATTATATGTTTTTCAGACCTATTTGCAATTTAGCAGATGGTGCTATATCAACCGGAGTGGTTATTATCTTATTGTTTCAAAAGAAATTCTTTGCGCATGAAAAGAGCTTAGAAGCTTCTACCCCACCCGCTCCTCAGGAAGATGCTTTGAATAAGGTATCGAACGACTGAGCTATTTTTTTAGCCGTTGCTTCAAACTCTTCTTTACTAAAATGTTTCTTTGGGTTTGCAAAATTAATTTCTCTTTCGTGATGTGCCGGAATTAGATGTACATGTGCATGCGGCACTTCAAAACCCAACACAAGTGATGTTATACGCTTGCAGACAATTGCATGCTTAATAGCTTTGGCAACCTGCTTGGCAAATTGCATTAACTGTTGGTAGGTTTCATCATCCATCTCAAATAACTCATCCACCTCTTTTTTAGGAATTACCAAGGTATGACCTTCCATTAGGGGGTTAATATCCAAAAAGGCAAAACAGGTTGCGTTTTCGGCTACTTTATAGCAGGGTATTTGCCCAGCAATTATTTTAGAAAAGATGGTTGGCATAATATATTTTACTACTTAAATTTTATATTTATAATTTGGTCTAATATTTAAGATTTCTCTTACGACATACTCTACATTATTAATTAACTCTATAAAAATAGGTTCATTTACCTCATACGAAAACTTCAAACAATCATCTAAATTATCATCATATATAATGAAATCCATTTCGAAAAACTTTTTATTTAGATGGGTTCTTACACTCATCACTAAACTTAAATACTCCTCTATCGGGGCAAAAGTAAAAGATTCAATTTTTCCATTATTCAAAGCTTTTAAGCCCTCAAACCAATTTATAAAATCAAAGGAATAAGCATCTATATATCTTTTTGCTACAAAAAACTCCAAAGAAACATCAATTTCAAAATTGACTATATCTACATCTTTATCAAATTGAAAATTGATATTTCTAAATCTTGCGCACTCTACTCCGCTGTTATATTTAAATATTATTTCCATTTCTATAAAACAAAGGTAAAATAAAAAATCATCCTCATCTTTTGTAAAGGAAGACAACTCTTTTGTGTCCGAAGATAACTCCCTTGTGAACGGAGACATCTCTTTTGTTAACAAAGATAGCTTCCTTGTCAACGAAGACATCTCTCTTGTCAAGGAAGATAACTCCCTTATCAACAGAGACATCTCTCTTGTCAAAGAAGATAACTCCCTTATCAACAGAGACATCTCTTTTATCAACGGAGATAGCTTCCTTGTCAACGGAGACATCTCTTTTGATGAAAGACCTATCTTACTTATCAAAAGTTGACTACTAAATACTATCTGATGCTTATTAGCTGATGCCTGTTAAAGGCTAATATCAATAATCTCAAACGGAATTACGCCGGCAGGTACGGTAATATCTACCTTATCGCCTACTTTTTTGCCCATTAAGCCATGTCCAATAGGTGAATCTATAGATATTTTACCTTCTTTAAGGTTTGCCTCGCTTTGGGTAACGATGGTATATTGCACTACCTGTTTGGTTTTGATATTCTTAATCTTCACCTTGGTAAGTATAGAAACTTTAGAGGTATCAATGGTATTGCTATCTATCAAACGTGCATTTGACAGGGTATCTTCCAGTTTTGCTATGCGGGCTTCCAACATGCCTTGTGCCTCGCGGGCGGCATCATATTCGGCATTTTCACTTAAATCGCCTTTATCGCGGGCTTCGGCTATTTGGTTGGTAACGCTTGTACGTTCTTTAGTCTTCAAAAAATGAAGTTCGTCTTTCAGTTTTTTCAATCCTTCTGCAGTAAAGTAGGATATATGTTGTGTATCTGACATATTTGTTATAGTGTTTTAAATATAGAAACCCGTCTGAGGGACGGGCTTCGGTACTACAAATTTACTAAAAATAGTTTTATCTACAAATTCACTCTAAATCCAAATGTGTTTACTCCAGAAAATGGGTTAGTAGCTCTGTAAGAATAATCTACAGCAAAGGTTGATCTTTTAGCTTTACCAAAAGGCAATTGCATAGTTGCACCGCAGCTTGGTCCTGTAAAAGCAGATGAAGTTGTTGCTGTTCCTATACCTTTTTCATACATATATCCGGCTCTAACCATAAAGTATTTTTTAAAGCCGTATTCCATACCAAGCTGATACTGATCATAGGTAAACGAGTTTGATTGGAAATTAGCCGCAACTGTCAATCTATGTTCTTTTTTCAACCCGGCAGAATCCTTAGTCAGATAAAAATCATAAGATAAACCCATATTTAGTAAAGAAGGTAATTCAAATTCAGCCGAATGGTTTTGAAAGGAAGCGGTATATCCGGCTACAGTATTATTATACTGATTTCCATTTAATATATCCGTTTGAAAAGCCAAACCATCTCCGCTAAAACTCATTGTAGGCCCCACATTTCGAAGAGCTATTCCTAAGTGGAACTGGTCATATTTACCTGTATGATACTGAACACCAGCATCAATACATACTCCGGTTGCATGAACATTAGCAATTTGTTCCTGAATAATACGAAAAGTTCCTCCACCGAAAATATTATCAGAAAACTTTTTTGCATACGATAAGCCTATATTAATAAACTGGGGATTAAAAGTTCCCAAACCACCTTCTGGCTCAGCTGTAGTTGTGGTCATAATCTGCCCTGCATTTAAAGCCATTATATTTAGAGCTATTACTCCTGTTTCTCCAATGTGTTGAGAGAAACCAAAGTTATTAATATATATACCGGCTCCACCCAACCAGTTTGTACGGCTAAAAACAATCTCTGTTTTATCTGTATAGGCTAAACCTGCAACATTTAAAAAAGTAGCCTCTAATCCGTGTGAGTTTGACGTGTTTGCCCCTGCCCAACCACTTGAAGCTGCAAAGGGGTTTATCAACAATTCTTGTGCACCCGCAGAACCCTCCCTTTCAGGATTACCAGCATAAGAACCTACCGAACATATCAGCATGCTAGTTAATAAGGCTATTGGTATTATTTTTCTAAACTTCATTTTTCTATGTTATTGAATTAAACTTTAAAAAGATTGTAAGTCGTATGGGCGCAACACACCAAACCACTTAAGAATTTTTTCTCCTATACCCGGACAATCAATATGAATGATATACAAACCGCTGGCAATTTGAATGTTTGAACTGTTATTCAAATTCCAAAAGAGCCAAGTATCTGTATTATTCTTAGTAAGTGTATTTATTAAAGTACCCGCAAGTGTATATATTTTTATAGTACAGGTTTGAGGTAAGTTAATAAATTGTATTTCCAAATCAATCCTATTTTGCTCATAAGCATCATGCGCATAATATGGATTAGGTACAACACCAATTTTATTTAGTGCACTCACTGCAGTACCTTGTTGGTAGGTATTTGCTGCTAAATTGGTTGTATTAAAGGTGTATGCCGGGAAATTACCATTTATTGGATGGGTAACTATATCATAAGGGGCATTAATCGCAAGATCGCTGTTTAATGGAGTCATTGAAAACGTGCCTACAGTATTATCTATGTTAGTAGTAGGAGAAAAAGTATAGCTTGTATTAGAAGGAGGCGTTACTGTTGATAAACCGTATCTGAATGGTTTAGGAACACGTATCCTAATCTTAGCATCTCCGGGAATATTATGCGGATCTTGGATATTTGCCGATGATAAAGGCATACCGCACCACATGATATCTTTAAACAATTCAGCCACAAACGCCCATTTATTCTCTTTTAAAGTCGTTGAAGCTCCCTGATAATATCTTGGTATATAGGGAACACCTGTTGATGAAACAGGGCCGGTTAACATTTGGTATACACTTTCTCCGGCATCATAACGTCTTACATCGCTAGGAATAGTTTCAGAACCTATAGTAAAATTACCATCCGAATTATGTCCACATATATATACATAATGCATGCCTCCAAATAAGGGGTTTCCATTAGCATCATACATGCTACTGGTTGGATTCCAAATCATATCATTTCCATTATCTGTAGGGTCTGCAGAATTCTCAGCAAAAATAATATTTAAACGTTCTCCTGTTTCCACATCAATAGCATAACCGGGGAACCAACCCATACTACTGTCGGCTGTTATATTATATTCCGAAGGGTTACCTCCCGTAGTAGCATTTTTGCCATGTTTATCTACTGAAAGTGCTCTGCGTAATTGCCACTTGTATGGTAACCCTGTATGTGGGTCTATAGCAGAGTTCATATCTATAACAGGGCAGCGCGTCCAGTTTGCATCATTACTTGTAAATACAATATCTACACTACTTAACAAACGGGTATCACCCCAGCCCTCAGAATTCTTTATTGCAGCTAAATATGGTGAGCTATTTGTGTATCCCGGGAAATAGGGGTTTTGATTAACCATTCTAAAAGGTGCCCATGTGCCACCAAGCACACCTTCCCAAATTTCACTGGGATCACCATAAAGAGTTACTATCTGCCCTCCTGCACTAACAAGCTTTAGCCCATTTGCTGCATTAGGGGTTATTTGTCCACTAACACTAAAACCAGGTACATTACCAGATAATATCCAATCCTGATATGGATTGGCATCCTGATCTGGCACACCACTTAGCCATGGGCTTCCGGCAAATGTTAAAGTAGATTGCAATAAATCTGTAGACGTTGCCGAACCCTGATATGGATAACCGGGATTATTAGTGTATTTAGCGGTCAAACTAGGATCACTACATTGTTGCATAGTAACTGAAAAACCTAAAGACTCGTTATTTAAACCGGTAATAACTTTTTCTTGAGCCACACTTAATCCTTCGTCAGATAACCATGTTTTAGTTACATGATTACCATTTAAATCAGTATACGTCCCTGTCATAAACCATTTCATGGTAGGTATATTTTTAACACGTCCTGTATCTAATGTAGCAGGTCCTAAAACAGGTGGGTTTCCATTATAATACCAGGATATGCCGCTACCGTTTGGTTGTTGAGTAGATGTAACTATTTTAACTGTAAAGTTTCCTTTTACAATTCTAAGTGGGTCTATAACTTTTACAAGTAAAGGAGCTCCACCCGGTACATAGGTAATACTTTGCAAACGAGCACTATTTGGTGTTAATGAGCCTGCATTTTGTGTTTGGCTAAGCAATCTGCTTACTGTGGTATCTGTTAAATCAAGTACAAAACCGCCATTACCCTGTCCTTCAATGCGCGTTACTGCCGGACCATTTCCATAACTTGTGTTCATTACAGTTCCATAGTTTTCGGGCGTAGGACTATGTGGTATGGCCGTATAAACTTGTACATTATTTCTACCTTGCAAATAAGGTGTCTGCTGTCCGTTATAATCACCCGATTTAGGATCAGCATATGTACCATTTGCTTGTAGGGTAGGTGGAACATTGGGTACATAGGTTAAATAATTATTGTAAGCATAGGCTACAGCCATAAAGTAGTAATTTTGAAAATTTACTACAACATTATCTCCTGTACTTGAAAATAAATCTTGAGTAATGGTAAACGAATTTTGAATACCTGCATCTGCACCACTAACCATAAGTGTTGGAACAAGACCTAACACAGGATCTGGAACATAATTAATTAATTGTTTTACACCGTCTTTAATATCACATTGAAATACTTGGCGTGCTAAAGTAGCATTTGATAAATCAGTAACCGAAACCGTATTATCCTGTAACTGATAAACTATATAACCCTGAAAGCGATATATATTATCACCTGTTGGATCTGCAGGCAACACAATGCTCGGGTCAAAATCAGCATAACGTTTAGCCTCATAGTTATTACTAGAATAAGGGTTATTAGTAATCGTAAACAGTAACTGCCTGTCAAGTTCTTGTATAGTTAAATCAGGCGCATCTGGTCCATCTAAAACCTTAAAGCAATTATTAAATAAATTTTGCGCCTTATCATCTGCTGCAAACAATAAAGGAAGTGGGGCTAAATAATTGGCTTGGTTTGAGCGAACAAAAGGTATACCATAAGTAACATAGTTTACCGCACCAGGCAACATAGTAAATATACCGGCAGACATTAGAAATCGTCTATCTGAAGGTGGATTTCCTGCCTGATATTCTGTCCAACCGCTAGTACCCCATGCTCCATATCCACCAGGAGGGGGTATAGGAGTTCCAGGCGAACTTGTTGCACGATATCCATTAGGATGATAACCTAAACCCCAACCTAAAGGATCAGTAACCCCAGGAAATAAAAATAAACAAGGCGTATTCCCAGCAGTTATTCCTGATTGACCATAGCTCATAGGTGTACCCTGCTCCCAAAGCCCTTGCATTAAATTATAATAAGGTACTCCTTGCTCGTTATTAGGAGGATTCCCGTTTAAGGGGTTACCGGAATTATTATAATAGGTAAACCTTGACATCGTACATTGTTCAGGAAGCGTATAATCCGATATGGCAGGTTGGCAAGTATAGGTTCCATTAGAACACTGAGACCAGGAACAATCAATACAACCATCTCTATCATTGTCAACATGATCTGACGTATCAGCATAAGGTCCCTGAAAAAAATCACATCCAATAGCAGGTAATTTATCATGATACCCCGTTTGACCACCCACATCATAATCATAATTCTCTCCGTTGTATTGGTATCCCAGTCCACGCCCCACATCACAACCCACATAATCATCCTGATAATCACCCAAATCACAATCATCCCAAATAGTGATATATGTTTTATCAAGTGTATTAGCACTCCAGTTAATAATTTCATAATTATAAAAAGTCATATCATTCAATTGGTCATTAGTAGAAAATTCAAAAGCCTGTCCTCTAACTTCCACGCCAATTTGATATGGGCAACCAGTTTCTCCATGTTTATTCCCCACATCATTAAATACAAAAAACAAT
>CAJCJB010000345.1 GCA_903970545.1 Candidatus Saccharimonadota bacterium
AGTTAAGCTTAATATGTTTTTACCAAAAGAGATGGAATCAGGGTATGAAATACCTTTTTGGGGCACAGAGGAAATAACCGGTGTTGTTGTCGGGGTTGTTTTTTTGCAAGAAAAACTAACAACTGCTATTATAAATAAACATAAAATTAACGCCGTCTTTTTCATCTAGTAACAAATGTAATCAAAATTACGAAGCCAAAAAAGCCCCCTGTCTTTCAACAAGAGGCCTTTCTTAGTTGTTGTCATTTCGACCATAGGAGTCAGGCTAAGGTTTATCTCTACCTACAAAGCGTTCATCTCCCTGCAAAAACGAGATGGCTCTTTTAATGTTTCTATCAACAGATTCCTCTGTTTTTAAAAAACCTATGTACCTCACAATTTCTTTCCGGCGGGAAGGACTCAAGGCATCAAAAACATGTTTGGCTTTTTTGTTTTTTGCCAAAGCCACTTCCAGCTTGGGGTGCATGGCAATAATTCGTTCCCTTGCATCAAACTCAATTTGTACCTCAGCCATATCGCCCACATCAATTCCGGCATTTTTGCGCATGGGGGTGTTGAGGTACAAACGCCACTTGCCGCTATACCTTACAAGCGTTTGAATAAATTCATGTCCGTTTAATTTACCTCTTACGGGTATATGCCCTTTATCTTTGCCTGCCTGTTTAAATAATTCTTTCAATACGGCAGCAGGCAGCAATACATAAGGGTTAACGCCTATCTTATTTATTTTAGCGGAGAAGGAATTCATTATACATCGCCCGGTTAAATGTTTAGGTCTGTATCATCCCCACATTATATTGTTTGGTAATAGGTGCGTGGTTGGCGGCTTCTATGCCCATGCTAATCCACTTACGGGTTTCCAATGGGTCTATAATGGCATCTAACCACAAACGAGATGCGGCATAATACGGTGTGGTTTGTGCATCGTAGCGGTCTTTAGTTTTGTTGTATAACTCAGCTTCATTCTCGGGGGTAATAACTTCTCCTTTAGCTTTTAAAGAGGCTACTTCTATTTGCACCAATACTTTGGCGGCTTGCGCACCACCCATTACGGCAACCTGCGCGGTAGGCCAACCTACAATTAAACGAGGGTCGTAGGCTTTGCCACACATGGCATAGTTGGCTGCACCAAAGGAGTTACCCATTATAACCGTGAACTTAGGCACCACACTGTTTGCCATGGCGTTTACCATTTTGGCTCCGTCTTTAATAATACCGCCATGCTCGCTGCGGCTGCCCACCATAAAGCCTGTAGCATCCTGCAAGAAAACCAAAGGCACTTTGCGTTGATTACAATTCATAATAAAGCGTGCGGCTTTATCGGCGCTATCGCTATAGATAACACCACCGAATTGCATCTCGCCTTTTTTGCTCTTAACCACTTTGCGCTGGTTGGCAACAATACCAACCGCCCAACCTTCTATACGCGCATAGCCGCAAATGATGGATTGTCCGTAGAGTTCTTTATACTCATCAAAATCGCTGTTATCTACCAGGCGATAAATTATTTCGCGCACATCATATTGTTTGTCACGGGTTTCGGGTACTATACCGTAAATATCTTTCGGGTCTTTTTTAGGGGCAACAATAACCTCGCGGTTAAAACCTGCTTTATTATAATCTCCTACTTTACTGAATATGTTACGAATCCGTGTAAGACAATCTGCATCATCTTTACATTTATGGTCAGTAACGCCAGATATTTCACAATGCGTGGTAGCACCACCTAAAGTCTCATTATCAATATTCTCGCCAATGGCAGCCTTAACCAAATAAGAACCGGCTAAAAATATGCTGCCTGTTTTATCTACTATCATGGCTTCATCACTCATGATTGGAAGATAGGCACCGCCAGCCACACAGCTTCCCATAACGGCTGCAATCTGCATAATGCCCATACCACTCATTACGGCGTTGTTCCTAAATATGCGCCCGAAATGTTCTTTATCCGGAAATATCTCATCCTGCATAGGCAGGTAAACACCTGCGCTATCCACCAAGTAAACAATAGGTAAACGGTTCTCTATAGAAATTTCCTGCGCACGTAAATTCTTTTTGCCGGTAATGGGGAACCAGGCTCCTGCTTTGACGGTAGCGTCGTTTGCCACTACAATAGCCTGCCTACCCGAGATATAGCCGATAACAATAACTACCCCTCCACCCGGACAACCCCCGTGTTCGGCATACATCTCATAGCCTGCAAAGGCACCCATTTCAATACGCGGCGCATCCTTGTCTAATAAAAAATCTATACGTTCGCGGGCAGACATCTTGCCCTGCTCGTGCAGTTTATCAATGCGGGCTTTGCCACCGCCTAAGTATATTTTATGTAAACGCTGCTCCATCTGAGAGATGAGCAATCGCATTTTATCTTCGTTTTTGTTAAACTCTATATCCATAGCCACTAAATTAGTTGGGCTTAAATATACAATTTAAAGAAAAACAGAAGGGTTAAAGATGCTTGTTGTTTTTGAAGCAAAAACTTAATTAAGCGTTAGCGAGCTTTGCCCCACTACTACCCCATCGCAGGTAATTTCAATAATATATTTACCAGGTATAAAAGGGTCACTGCCCTCACAAGTTGTGGTTGCACCAATTTCTTTATTTGAATATTCTAACGTGGTTTTTCCGGCGTAATATCCTGTAGAGCCACCGAACTTAAACTTGTAGTTATCGTCATAACTCTTAGCAAGCTCTTTACCGTCTGGAGTCATAATACGCACATAAATATCTTTAGTGCCCGACTTGGTAATTTTGTTTTCTCCCAAAGAATAGCTCACGCGAATAATGTCTGTCTTCTTAGCTTTGGTAGTAACGCTTTGTTTCTTGCCATTCTTTTTTATATCGATTCCCTGAGCGGTTATACCATAACAGGACAGCACGGAGGCTTTATCAATAGTGCTTTGCAGCGATTCTATATTTTTATCTAATTGCAATGCTTTGTTCTTTTCTGCGTCGAGTTTTTTAATCACATCATTCTTTTCTACAATCAGTTTTTTGTTGAGTGTATTAAGTGAATCAATGGTGTGCACATAGCCCTGCATAATCTGCCTGAGAGTTTCGGTCTCTTTTCTAAGCTTGGCGATGATATATTTGTTGTTCTTGTTTTTTTCTGCAAGTTGAATCAAGGAATCAATCTGTAGTTTTTTTTGGTCGATAGCAGATTGTAGTTTTTTGTTGTTGGTATGTAGATTTTCAAAATCAGATTTAAGTATGGTCAAATCGCTTTTTACATTATCTCGCTCTACAAATACGGTTTTTATTATCTCTTCTTTTTGAATTACAATTTGTTTTTCCTGATTAAACATGTAAACCAAAATACCGTTGCCAATTAGCGAACAAACCAACAAGAGCCATGGCAGGAAACCTGCGCGTTTCTTTTTCTCTTCCTGTGGCTTTTGTATTTCTGTGTTTTCTTCCATGATGTTACTTATTTATTTTCCTGATGAAATTTGTTTAACGGCTTCTTTAAAATCCATACGTTGGTTGTTTTTAAGTGCAATTACAAAAGCATCTTTGTAACCCGCGTTGCGCATTTTTTCCTGATGCTTGATTACATCCTCCGAGTTAGTAAAACTACCCGAGGTTAGTTTAAACACATTGCCCGCCTTGTAATACCAAACATCATCTATGTTCTTATATTTATCAGCTTTTACATCGGGCTCTGTTTCGCTCATGGCAAACTGCACCCTGAACACAATACTTGTTTTACTCGCAGGCGGATTGCTTTTTGCTTTTTGTACGGTATCTTTTTTAGGTGTTTTATCTATATAAGTTTTTACAATTTCTTTTGGTTTAACGGGTGTGGTATCTGCTTTAACTTTATCCAAGGCTATTCTATCATCTTCCTGTTTTTTAATTTTCAGCGAAGAGTCTGCTGTGCGTTTATCGGCAGCTATTTTTGCCTGTTTCTCTTCCTGTTTTTGTTTTTCAAGTTTATCAACTTCTTCTTTGCCCTTTTTCTTTTGTTTTTCTTCTTCAATATTTTTCTCTGCTTCTTTTATCTTTTCTTTAGGGTAGGTTTGTTCGGGCATAAGTTCCGCTGCCTGTTTGTACTGAACAATAGCAGCATCCCATTTGTTTTGTGTAGACAGCTTATCTCCACTACTGATTAAAATATTGTATTTAGTTTGTGTTTCTTTTTGCTTTTGTTCTTCGGCACTAAGTTTGCTTTTTTGCTCTGCTATTTTCTTTTTGCATTCTTCTATTCTTGCCAAAGGAAATCTTTCTTCGGGTTTTAATTCATTACATTTCTCATACTTTGCTTGTGAGTCTTCGTACTTTTTTGCTTTGTAACTTTCATCGGCTTCTTTAATAAAACCGTTGTATAATTCTTCATTAGCAGCATCAGCAACTTGTGCTGAATCGGCAGGTGCACCGTCATCATTTTTATTTCCCTTAGATAAGTTTTCGTTTATCAGAGGTTCTTCTTTTTCAAAATCATCATCATATTTTTTATTAGTGCCTTCGGCTTCGTCTTTATAACTTCTTATTGCCCTGAATAAAGCAGCAGCCATATACTTTTGTCCTTTTTCAGAACCTAAAAATTTCTCTTCTTCAGGATTGGTTAGGAAGCCCACTTCGGTTAAAATACTTGGCATAGCGGTACGCCACAAAACCCAGATGCTTTGTCGTTGCACCCCTTTATCTATTCTGCCTGCTTTCTTAGTATATTCAACTTGTATTTTAGAGGCTAAATCAGCGCTCTGCTCCACAAAAGCCCCCGTCCACAAACTCATTACAATGTATGCCTCATCACTTTGGGGGTCAAAACCGTCATATGTTTTCTTGTAGTTATCCTCCAATAGCATAGATGCATTTTCACGTTTGGCGGTATTTAACTTCCCCTTCTCATTTGAAATACCCATTACATAGGTGGCACTACCAAAGGGTTTTGGGTTATGTACCTCTACTTTTCTGGTATTTCCTTTTTTGTCTTTGTATGTTTTGTAATGTACTTTTCCGGTTTTATCTTTAATCACTACATAGTTTGAAGCAGCGTTGCAATGTATAGAGATGAATAAATCAGCATTGTTCCTGTTGGCAATCTGGGCACGCTCTTCCAGTTCCACAAATTCGTCTTTTTTGCGGGTATAAATTACCTTAACGTCGGGTAAGTTCTTCTCTATAAAAGCCCCCAATTTAAGGGCAATACCTAAGGCAATATCCTTTTCTTTATACGATTCTCCATTACAACCAGGGTCTTGTCCGCCGTGCCCCGGGTCTATTACAATAGTTTTAACACCTTTTGGCCTGATTTTTGGTAAGTGGGCTTCGCTAAACAAAAAAAGCGCCGAAAATGCAAGAAGCAAAACATGAAATGGCTTTATATAAGAATTGGGGGAAATCATGGCTTTAGCTATATTTTGTAGCTTTACGCGCTGTTTTACAAAAGTATTTTATAGATTTTGAGGAAAAGTGTCCTTATACTAATAGTTTTTAATTGCCTTGTGTTAATAAATCAGGTTAGTGCGCATGTTTTTTATAGTTCCTATAACAATATTAAGCACCTTTTTATTCTTTTGCCCGATACTACAAAACCACAAACCGACACCCTTAAACAAAAAACCGATACTCTTTCAACTGCGGGAGATGATGCCGGAATAGATGCCCCTGTTGATTATGAGGCTGAAGACTCTATTCGTTTGGAAGCTGAAAACAAAAAAGCTTATTTATATGGAAATGCCATGGTACATTATCAGGATTTTGATTTAAAAGCCGCCTATATTGAGATTGATAATAAAACAAATTTGATTACGGCTGTTGGTGTAGCCGACAGTAATGGAAACGTAAAGGGTAGTCCGGAGTTTAAACAAGGCAAAGACCAAATGAAATGTGATAAAGTGGTGTATAATATAAAAACTAAAAAAGGAAAGATATTTGGCATCTCTACCAAACAAAATGAGTTCTTCATTCACGGACAAGCGGTAAAGAAAGACACTAACAACATTATGTCCATCAGAAAAATGCGATGCATCCCCTGTGAGTTTGCTGATGCGAGAATATATTTCCGTGCCAGCAAAGCCAAAATAATTCCTGCCGATAAAATTGTTACAGGTCCTTTGTTTTTGGAAGTCTCTAACATTCCTACTCCCTTAGGGTTGCCTTTTGGTTTTTTTCCGAACGTAAATGTAAATTCATCTAAAGCTGGCATATTAATGCCAAGTTATGGTTACTCGGCAAGTCAGGGATTTTATTTACAAAACATGGGGTATTTTATTCCGGTAAATACTAAACTTCAAGTGTTTTTATATGGAAACATATATAGTAATGGCTCCTGGGCTATTAATACCAGTTCTCCCCACTCAATGTTTAATTACAAAGTAAACTACAAATATAGTGGTGCTTTTAACTTAGCTTTTTCTCAAAACGTTTCAGGTATACCCGAAGATAGAATTCTTAATGATGCTAATGCTTTAGCTAAAGCAAATAACTTCAGGATAACATGGAGTCATACACAAGATAATCGCTATAACCCTACCATACGCTTTACTGCATCTGTTAATGCAGGTAGTTCGGGTTTTGGTAAGTATAACAATCAGAATCCGGCTAATTATTTACAAAGTAGTTTAAACTCCCAAATTGCTTTTACAAAAACGTTTAGAAGTTCTATGCTAACTATTAACGCAAGGTCTAATCAGAATCTTCAAACAAACCTTATTGAAATAGATGCTCCTCAATTAACTTATGCCCGTAATAGAATGTACCCTTTTAAAAACCAAGCACACACAACCCAAACGTGGTTAGATAAAATGTATATAGATTATACGTTGCAAACACAAGCAACGGTAACAACTAAAGATTCGCTCCTGTTTAAAAAATCAACCTTAGATAGTATTAAATATGGTGCGTATCAGCGGATACCTATTGGTACAAACATTAGTCTTTTAAAATTCTTTACCTTAAGTCCGCAGGCTATCTTTCAGCAATACACCAATTTTCAAACAACGCAAGAAGCATTAAACCCCGAAACAAAAGTTGTAAATACATCTATAAAAAGAGGGCCTTCTTTAGCTTTCGATCAAAGTTATCAGGTAAACTTAACTACTAAGGTTTATGGGGATTATCTATTTAATTCTAAAATACTAAAACAAATAAGACATCAAATTATTCCTACTCTTGGTTTCGTTTTCCATCCGGATATGCAGAATAACTATGGTTTTTTTAAACAGGTAACAGATAGCAATAAAGTAACCACAAGATATTCCCGTTTTCAGAATGGATTGTTTGGTGGGCCTTCCGGACCGGAAAGTGGTGCATTAACCTTTAATATAAATAACACCCTTGATGCCAAGGTTAGAAAGAAAACCGACACCAGTATCACTTATCAAAAAGTAGCTATCCTACAAATGCTTAGCTTGGGTGGCAGTTATGATTTTGCTGCCGCTAAGAACAAGTTAAGTCTGATAAATGTTTCTGCCCGTACCTCCCTTTTAAAAAACATTGTTGGTTTAAGTTTTGTTTCTGTGTTTGACCCCTATGCTGTAAACAAATATGGCAATAGATCTGATACATTGTTAGCAAGCCTCGCCAGTAATTCTCTTAAGGGATATAATGCAAATCATAAAATAGTGCGCTTTACCAGTTGTAATTTCTCTACCAACGTAACCTTAACAAACGCTAAAATAAAAAGCTTGGCAAATAGTAAGCAACCTTTTAGTATTGGGCTTAATTATACTTTAAATTTTGTTAAGGGTGGTATAGCAAGTAGTGGAAATGCGGAAAACCCTTCTAGTATTACTACTACTCCAAACGTCTATCATCAAAATTTAGGTGCTACTTTTAGTATTAAACCAACGCCCAATTGGAAACTGGATGTAACCAGTGGGTATGATTTTGTATTAAAAAACGTAAGTTATACAAGGTTTACTATATACCGCGATTTGCGTTGTTGGGAAGCTCATATAACCTGGGTTCCATTTGGATATTCTAAACAATATATGATTACGCTGAACTTAAAAGTAAATTCGTTACGCGATATAAAAATTCCGAAACAAAAACTATGGCAGGATAATCTATAAAATGCTTGAGCAAATTCCCTTATACGAGGAAAAACAATACTTGGGTTATAACCGCGTTTCAGCACTTATACGAACCGTATTAGCTTTGCTCTGTTTTACCGGATATTATTGGAGTCAAAACCCAAAACCTGTTGATTTATCTGTTATCCGCATAGGGTCTTATCCCGTGGATGAAATCTCTACTTCGGGACATATTTTTTTTATACTGGGTGTTTTTATCATGGTATTATCCGGATTACTAATGTATGTATTGCATATACAAACCATTGTTTATTCAAATTATTTAATGCTTAGTGGATTTTGGGGAGCGCGAAAAGTAAAAATAGATTTTAGCAATATCCACACCATTAAAAAACTGCGCTATAAGAAGAATAGCTTTCGTCGCCCTGTTTATAATCTGTATATAAAGGAAATTGTTAAATTTTATACCTCCGGAAATAATTTTATCGAGCTGAAAGATAAAGACGGGTTTACTTATCGTATTGGTACGCAACGACCTAATGAATTATTCAAAATAATTAACAATCAAATTAATAATAATTAATATTGGAGTTCAGAAAAAAGAAGTATTTTTATGAGACAGAAAAAAGGAGGGATTTATGGATACACAAACAAAACATCAGGTAATTGATAAAGAAGCTGTAACCGGATTGCATTTTCCGGATATGGAAGTATTAAATGATAAAGATGAAATTAAGCAACGTGCTGCTGACTTGCAACGATGTTTATCATTAGGAAATTTAGAGCATTCTAAAATCAAAATTTATTTTGAAGATGATACATCATCTAAAGTAGTTGATACTACCGTGTGGGGTTTAACTGATAAGCGCGTTATTCTTAAACAAGGTATTGTAATACCCATCAATCGCGTTACAAAAGTTAAGTTCTAAATGCTGCCTAAACATTTTATTGTTGCTTGCTTCTTAGCTTTTGCTTCTTGCTTCTGTTTTGCTCAAACAGTGCAACCCATAAAGTGGGAGTTTTCTTACAACCCCATAGATGAAACAAAAGGAGAAATTATTCTAAAAGCCAATATCAATATGGATTGGCACATATACTCACAGTTGCAAAGCGGTGACGGTCCGTTGCCCACTATTTTTAAATTTGAACCGACTCCTGATTATGATTTAGCCGATAAAGTAATTGAGCCTACACCTGTTATCGAATATTCAAGTATTTTTAGTACCGATGTGATGTTGTTTAGCAACGAAGTTGTTTTTAAACAAAAAATAAAACGGACTAATAAAGGTGCCTTTACTATTATGGGGCATGTAGAATGTATGGCATGTAATAATACGCAGTGCCTCCCCCCTAAAGAATATAAGTTTAGTATACAAGTTCCTTCTGCCAATTAGTTTTATTTGGCGTTCCCTTCAGTTATAAAGGGTAGACTTAGAAGAAAGGATTACTTTACCTCAGCTTTTTTCTTTTTAGCAGCCAAAGGAGGAGTATCGGTGCTTTCTACTTTGTTTCTAAAGACTAACTTTTTATCGAACATATCCAGCACAATTTCTTTATCTTTTTGGATAGTGCCTGCCAATAGTTGTTTGGATAACTCGTTCAGTACCTGCCTTTGTATTACACGCTTAACGGGGCGCGCACCAAACTGAGGGTCGAAACCAAGCTGGGCGATCCAATCAATAGCCTCATCGCTGGCAGTCATTTTAATATCCTGTGAAGCTAAACTTTTTACAACACTTTGCAATTGTATGCGCACAATATCGTTCATGTATTTACGAGACAATGGCTCGAACATGATAATCTCATCTATACGGTTTAAGAATTCCGGACGAATTGTTTTCTTCAGTAATTCGAACAACTCTGTTTTTGTTTTGGCAAAAACATCGTCGCGGTTAGCATCAGTTATCTTTTCAAAATTCTCCTGTATCAAATGAGAACCAATATTGGAGGTCATAATAATGATGGTGTTTTTAAAGTTCACCATTCTACCTTTATTATCCGTTAGCCTGCCATCATCCAACACCTGCAACAAAATATTAAAGGTATCAGGGTGCGCTTTTTCAATCTCATCTAACAGCACCACGCTATAAGGTTTCCTGCGAACAGCTTCGGTAAGTTGTCCACCTTCTTCATAACCTACATATCCCGGAGGGGCGCCAATTAAACGACTCACCGCATGGCGTTCCTGATACTCACTCATATCAATACGCGTCATGGCGTTCTCATTATTAAAGAGAACTTCTGCCAATGCTTTAGCCAATTCTGTTTTACCAACACCGGTAGTTCCCAAGAAAATAAAAGAACCTATGGGGCGTTTAGCATCCTGCAAACCTGCACGACTACGACGTACGGCATCGGCAATACTTTCAATGGCCTCATCCTGCCCGATAACACGTTTATGCAATTCAGTCTCTAAGTGCAATAGTTTTTCTTTATCGCTTTGCAACATTTTTGTTACAGGCACACCGGTCCAGGCACTGATAACACCGGCAATATCTTCGCTATCTACTTCTTCTTTTACCAACTGACTACCGCTTGCTTTTTCGGATGCCAATTTCTTCTCAAACTCTGATAACTTAGCTTCAGCTTCTTTTATTTTACCGTAACGTATTTCGGCAACCTTACCATAATCACCGTTCTTCTCGGCGGTGTTAGCCTCTTGCTTGTATTGCTCAATATCCAGTTTTAATTTCTGAACGGTTTCAATTAGCTCTTTCTCCCCTTGCCAGCGTGCGGTTAACACATTGCGTTCATCATTCAAATCAGCTAACTCACGATTGAGCTCTTCTACCTTTTTGCTTTCGCCTTCACGCTTCATGGCTTCGCGCTCAATCTCCAGTTGCATAATTTTTCTATCAGCAGCATCCAACTCAATAGGCTTGGAGTTAATCTGCATACGCAATTTAGAAGCCGCTTCATCGATTAAATCAATAGCTTTATCGGGTAAGAAACGGTCAGAAATATAACGTTGCGATAACTCCACCGCAGCAATAATAGCTTCATCTTTAATACGCACTTTATGATGCGCTTCGTATTTTTCTTTAATACCACGCAGGATAGAAATCGCATCTTCTGCCGAAGGTTCATCTACCAATACTTTCTGAAATCGACGTTCAAGGGCTTTATCTTTTTCAATATATTTTTGATACTCGTTTAAGGTAGTAGCTCCAATCGCCCTCAGCTCTCCGCGAGCCAAAGCAGGTTTTAAAATATTAGCGGCATCCATGGCACCTTCGCCACTGGCACCTGCACCAATCAACGTATGTATCTCATCAATAAACAAAATAATATCTCCGTTGGCAGAAATAACTTCTTTCACCACCGCTTTTAAACGCTCTTCAAACTCACCTTTAAATTTAGCTCCCGCAATAAGCGAACCCATATCTAACGAATAAATTTGTTTGCTCTTTAAATTCTCGGGCACATCGCCATCATTAATACGATGCGCCAAACCCTCGGCAATGGCGGTTTTACCCACACCGGGCTCACCAACCAAAATTGGGTTGTTCTTCGTTCTGCGCGAAAGTATTTGCAACACCCTGCGTATTTCTTCATCTCTGCCAATAACAGGGTCGAGCTTGCCTTTGCGTGCCTGCTCGTTTAAGTTAATGGCATATTTGTTCAATGAGTTGTAGGTCTCTTCCTGACTCTGGCTGGTAACGCGTTCTCCTTTGCGAAGCTCGGTTATTACCGCTTTTAAATCTTTTTCGGTAATGCCCAGGTCTTTCATCATTTTAGAAACGCTATCGCTACTTGCCAAAATGCCCAACAGCAAATGCTCTATAGATACAAACTCATCTTTAAATTCTTTTAAGTAGCCGGTTGCTTTGGCAATGGTTTGGTTGGCTGCGTTAGATAAATAAGGTTGCCCTCCACTTACTTTAGGATACGAGTTTACAATGCTATCTAATGTTTTAGAAAACACCTGCTCGTTAATGCCCAGTTTTTTAAGGATAAAAGGGGTAACGCTTTCATCTACCTGAAGAATAGATTTTAAAATATGTCCGTTCTCAATGGCTTGCTGCCCGTTTATGGTAGCCAGTGTTACGGCTTCCTGAACGGCTTCCTGAGATTTTATAGTAAAGTTATTAAAGTTCATACATGTTATTTTTTAGTGATTGCCAAGTTCATCAAATTAAACTCCAAAGCCAAAATACAGAAATATTGGCGCACCAAGAACTGATTTAAACGTCTATTTGACCTGATTTTTATCAGTTGCCCGACTTTTTTGCAGATATAGTTTAAGGTGTATTATTTATTGCAGTTGCAAAATAGCTCCTCCGTTACCCACCGTATAAACGGTTTGAGAAGTATAGCCAAGACTATGCAAGTCTTTAGTAGTGCCGTTAGTTTGCGCCACCCATGTGGTACCCCCATCGTTTGTAGTTAAAATAATACCCTCGCTACCTACCGCATAACCATTTGTACTATTAATAAAATAAACACTACGTAAAGAATTAGTTGTACCACTGCTTTGAGCAGTCCACGTAATCCCATCGTTTGTAGTTAAAATAGTTCCATTATCGCCCACTGCCCAACCGTTAGTAGAATTAATAAAATAAACACCATACAGGTTATTAGCCGTAACAGTTTGTGAAGTCCAAGTCCCGCTAATAGTTGTAGTTAAAATAGTACCGCCCGAACCAACTGCATAACCTTGGTTAGCATTAGCAAAACAAACATCATTTAATTGGCTTGTTGTAGGGTTTGTTTGTGTCCAAGTACCGCCACCATTGGCTGTGGTTAAAATAGTACCGCCCGAACCAACTGCATAGCCGGTAGAAGCACTGGTAAACCAAACTCCTGATAAAGTTACATTTGGTACGCCACTTGTTTGTGTCCACATATTGCCACTATCACTTGTTGTTAAAATAGTACCATTATACCCTACCGCACAACCATTGGCAACACTTGTAAAATAAACATCGTTTAACTGACTGCTAACAGGGTTTATGTGTTTTGTCCAGTTTATACCACCATTTATGGTTCGCAAAACACTTCCATTACCTACCGCCCAACCATTGTTGGCATCCGTAAAATAAATGCCAAATAGATTGCTGCTTGTGTTGCTGGCTTCGCGTATGGAAAAGCCCAATGTAGTAAATCGTATAGTTTGTCCATATGCCGTACCCGATTCGTTGGTAGCATAGGCACACACATAATAAACAGTGCTGTCATTAAGTCCGCTAAGGTTGCTGGTAAAACTATTTGTGCCCGATCCATCAATGGTTACACTATTAAACAGGCTTGGTGGATTGCTGTTACTACTATAACAAACGCCATAGGCTTTTACGGTTCCGTTTCCGTTAGAAGTAACACTACCCCCACTAATTGCTGAGTTGCGCGTTATAGAGCCTACCGAATAAGTAAACACAGATGGCAAACTAACAGGGGGCTTGCAAGCACTTACAAAAACTAGTAAAACCATTATAATCTGGGCAAGCTGCTGTATTTTATTTTGGAGTCGTATCAACTTTGTAAAGAGGTCGCAAATTTAATAATTTATACCCAACACTAAATAAAAAAACCTTTCAGAGGTTCTGAAAGGCTTATATTTATTGATGTGGGCTCAACTGATGAAATATCGAACCAATTATTAACAGATATTGAGGTTTTATCCAATTTAGAGCCTTATCTAAATATATAATGGATAAGTATTTGTGATTTTATTCACAATTAATACAAAAATGGATTTTTACCCCCTCAGCGTTTTTTTACCGCTACAAAATGTACCTCAAAAGTTATAGACACGTTTGGCGCTTTTGATATGATGCAATTCTTTTAAGCATCTTTGGTTACGTTAGTAAACTTATCCGCTGACATATCCTACAATCTTTCTTGTAATGGCAAGATGAATATGAGCACCTAAATCACCCATCCCACCTGCTACTAAAACTGAATTTTTCATAGAATTATTTTGTTTAATATATTTGAAAACATATTAAACAATATTTGTTTACATGATAATTATTATTTAATTTGCATGATTTAATTCATATCCATGAACTCTTACCAAATATCCGACCTTGAAAAACTTACGGGAATTAAAGCACATACTATTCGTATTTGGGAAAAGCGATATAAGCTAATCGAACCACATCGCACCTCTACTAACATTAGGTATTATGATGATGAGCAGGCACGTAAACTATTAAATGTATCAACCCTATTAGCCAAAGGCTTTAAAATATCTAAACTATCCGAACTGAATGATAAGCAAATTAATGCTCAAATTCAGTCACTACAGCAACATGCACCCGATGATACCTTATGCCTTGGGTTTATAAATAACCTGATAGCTGCCATGTTGGTTTTTGATGAGGCCGCTTTTGAAAAAACTTTCTCGGCAGCTGTTACCCGCTTTGGCACATACAAAGCCATGCTTACTGTGTTTTATCCTTTTTTGCACAAAACAGGCCTTATGTGGAGTACCAACGACGCCATACCTGTGCAAGAGCACTTTGCTAGCAATATTATACGTCGCAAATTAATTGCCTCTATAGACGGGCTGCCTGCCCCACATAAAAAATCTAAAAAGTTTTTATTGTTTCTTCCGTCTGAAGAATGGCACGAAACAGGCTTGTTGCTATCAGATTATATACTAAAGTCTAATGGATACCATACGGTTTACTTAGGACAAAATGTACCTTTTCAAAATCTGGATGAAGTAATTAAAAGTACCAAGCCAACCCATTTACTTACTTTTTTTATTTCGCGCCGGCAACCCGAAATCATAAAAGAACACCTTTCTTATTTAAGTAAACAAAATAAGTCTTGCACGCTTTTAGTAAGCGGTAGCCCTTCTTTAGTAGAAATCGTTGGAAAAATGAAGAATGTTGTTTTCCTCTCTTCTCCCAGTGATTTGGTAAAACTCCTGTAGTTTAAACCTTTTATCATATTCTTAAACCGTTTATATAACGGATTGTTTATTTATTTTGCTGATTATATTTTGTTTAATACATTTGCAATAAAGTTAAACAAAATAAATGTCCAAAATATCCATTATAGGAAGTGGTTTCTCGGGATTATCAGCGGCCTGTTTTGCTGCCAAAGATGGGTACGAGGTTTCTGTGTTTGAAAAAAATACTATGCTGGGCGGACGGGCACGGTATTTTTACGAGCAGGGTTTTTTATTTGAAATGGGACCAAGCTGGTATTGGATGCCCGATGTATTTGAGAAATTTTTTAATGAGTTTGGGAAATCAACCGGCGATTATTATAAACTGGTAAAATTAAACCCCGGGTTTCAGCTTTTTTTTGGAAACAAGGATGTACTGCAAGTGCCCGAAAACCTGGAAGAACTTTATCAGGTTTTTGAATCCACTGAAAAAGGAAGTGCCGATAAGCTTAAGCAATTTTTACAGGAAGGGGAGTTGAAATACAAACTCGGGATGCAGCAGTTGGCTTACAAACCGGCTGTTTCTTGGATGGAGTATGCAAATTATGAAGTATTAAGTGGTGTTGCCAAATCTCATGTGTTTAAATCAGTAAGAACCTATGTGCGCAATTTCTTTAAAGATGAACGCTTGGTAGCACTTATGGAATTTCCCGTTTTGTTTTTAGGGGCTATGCCTCAAAACATTCCGGCACTGTATAGCTTAATGAACTATGCCGCACTTTCTATGGGAACCTATTACCCCATGGGTGGGATGTATAAAATGGTAAGTGGTATGCAACAGCTTGCTTCTTCTATGGGAGTTAATTTTGTTTCTAACTGCGAGGTGCAAAAAATAAACATGGCTAATCAGCATGTTTCCTCACTTTCCACATCAAAAGGCTATTTTGAAACAGATGCGGTGATTGCTTCGGCTGATTATCATCATGTAGAGCAAAAACTGCTTGCTGAATCTGAACGAAACTATAATGAGAAGTATTGGGGCAATAAGACTTTTGCCCCTTCCTGCCTTATATTTTTTGTAGGAGTAAATAAAAAAATAAAGAAACTCATCCATCATAATTTATTCTTTGATACTGATTTCGAAATTCACGCTAAGGAAATCTACGAGAGCCCTCAATGGCCTTCTAACCCATTGTTTTATGTATGTTGCCCTTCAAAAACAGATGCAGAGGTAGCTCCTGAAGGAATGGAAAACTTATTCATGCTGGTACCTGTTGCTCCCGGACTTATAGATACGGAAGAAACCCGTCAACGGTATTTCGATGTACTAATAAGAAGAATGGAGAAGGAGTGTGAAGACGCCTTCTCGGAAAATATCGTTTATAAAAAGAGCTATTGTATTAACGATTTTATTCAGGATTATAATGCCTATAAAGGAAATGCTTATGGGTTGGCCAATACCTTAAAGCAAACAGCTGTTTTAAAACCTTCCATTAAAAACAAGAAAATTGATAATTTATTTTATGCGGGTCAACTAACCGTTCCGGGTCCGGGCGTACCTCCTGCTTTAATATCAGGTCAAATATCTGCTAATATGGTTTCAAAATATTTAAAATCTATAAAACATGAAGCAACTTTTTGATAAAGTATCTGTAGCTGTAAGTAAACTTACTACCAGAACCTATAGTACAAGTTTTTCGCTGGGTATTTATTGCTTGAATAAGAACTTACACAAACCTATTTACAGCATTTATGGTTTTGTACGTTTTGCCGATGAGATTGTAGATTCTTTCCATGGATACGATAAGGCTGTTTTGCTAAGTGAGTTTAAAGAAGAAACCTATAAAGCTATTGAACGAAAAATAAGTTTAAACCCCATATTGAATAGCTTTCAGGAAGCCGTAAATAGGTATGGAATTCCAAAAGAGTTAATTGATTGCTTTTTAGAAAGCATGGAAATGGATTTAAATAAAAGTCAACATTCTGCTGTTTCTTATAACCAATATATATTGGGGTCTGCAGAAGTAGTTGGGCTTATGTGTTTGCGTGTTTTTTGCAACGGAGATGAAATGAATTATCAGCGGCTCAAACCTTCGGCAATGAAATTGGGTGCAGCCTTTCAAAAAATAAATTTTTTACGCGACCTAAAAGATGATTACAAAACATTGGGAAGAATCTATTTCCCAAATGTTGATATGACACGATTTTCACAAAAAGAAAAACTGGAAATTGAAAAAGAAATCGAACAGGATTTTGCAGAGGCTTTGGAAGGAATAAAGCAATTACCAAAAACATCGCGCTTCGGGGTTTATGTAGCATATATGTACTACTGTAGCTTATTCAAAAAAATAAAAGGCATACCCTCTTGCCGTATCATGGCAGAACGTATACGAATTTCTAATTACCATAAATTGAGCTTACTGGCCAGTTCGTATTTTAAGCACAGTTTAAGAATGTTATGAATATGAGATTATATTTATCAGCTATTTTCGTTTCTTTTATTTCTATTGTGCATGCAGATATAGACATAAAACTACTTAGAAACTTACTAAATGAATCTTCTAAAAATGAAAAGGCAGCCACCCAACTGTTTGAACAGACTAAAAACTTTGATACAGAGAACAAACCTTTGTTAATTGGCTTTAAAGCTATGTCTGAATTTATGCTTTGTAACCATGTATCAAATGTTTTTAGTAAATTGAATCACTTTAATACAGGCAAAAAACTATTAGAAGATGCTATAAAAAAGGAACAGAAAAACCCTGAACTGATTTACTTCAGGTTTATTACACAAACCAATATACCTTCTTTATTGGGATATTCGAATAATATTAAAGATGATAAGGAGTTTTTAATAAAGTATGTAAAAGATAATTTTTCTAATGCAAATAAAGATGTTGATTTGTATAACAGAATAAAAAACTATTTGTTGCAATGCAAAGTTTGTGGTGAAATGGAAAAAGAAAGTCTAAAAAAATTGTAATGCCCGAAGAGTACGTAATATTGGTAGATGAGCAAGACCACGAACTGGGGTTAATGGAAAAGATGCAGGCGCATCGTGAAGGGAAATTACATAGGGCTTTATCTGTCTTTATTTTTAATTCTAAGAAGCAATTACTACTGCAAAAACGGGCAAATAATAAATATCATTCGGCAGGGTTATGGACTAATACTTGTTGCAGTCACCCTAGAAAAAAAGAAACTACAGAAGCTGCGGCAAAAAGAAGATTGCAGGAAGAAATGGGCATGACTTGCAAATTGAAATATAGATTTGCTTTTATATATGAAGCAAAGCTTGAAAATGATATTGTGGAGCATGAATTAGATTATGTGTACATGGGTGTAACAGATACTATACCCATTCTAAATCCGGAAGAAGTTTCTGATTATCGTTATGCAAGCATAGAGGAAATAGAGAAAGACATTATGCAACACCCCGAAAATTATACCGTGTGGTTTAAATTAATTATTAGTCGTGTGAAGAACACTTTATAACATGACAGGATTTTTAATTACCATAATTACTTTTATAGCTATGGAAGGTGTTACTTGGCTTACACATCGTTTTGTGATGCATGGTTTTTTATGGCACCTTCATGAAGATCATCATCAAAAAAACAATGAGTCTTTCTTTGAAAAAAACGATTACTTCTTTGTGATTTTTGCTGTTCCGGCTATCGCTCTTTTTGCCATCGGGACTTTTATTCCTTCCTTATACTATTTGTTCTTTATCGGCTTTGGTATTACCCTATATGGTTTGGCTTATTTTATGGTGCACGAAATTTTTATTCACCAACGATTTAAACTATTTACCCGTACAAATAATATTTATTTCCGAGCCATACGTAGAGCTCATAAAATGCATCATAAGCATTTAGGAAAGGAAGAGGGAGAATGCTTTGGTATGCTTTTAGTTCCTATCAAATACTTTATAGAAGCGGCGAAAAAAAAGAACTAAATGCCGGCCAAGTATACTTACATAACGGTTGACTTTTTTTGCCTCATTTTTCCGCTCCTATTTTCATTTTACCCAAAGATTAATTTTTATAAGCAGTGGAAATTCTTTGCTCTTCCTTGTTTAGTTAGTGCTGTTTTTTTTCTTGTTTGGGATAGCCTGTTTACCAAATGGGGTGTATGGAGTTTTAATCCTAACTACCTGCTGGGCATTTATTTCTTTAACCTGCCTTTAGAAGAAATACTCTTTTTTATATGTATTCCGTATGCCTGTGTATTTACTTATTACTGCATTACACGTTTCTTCAGTTTTTCCTCCTCAAATAAAAAAGCACTTGTCCTTTCTTGGATTTTGGCAACTTCTTTATTGTTTGTTGCTATATGTAATTGGTATAGGCTTTATACTTCGGTTACTTTTATGTTGCTTTCGGCCTTTTTATTTATTCTCAATGCAAGACAGGTTAATTATTTGGCCACTTTTTTCATCTCCTTCCTTGTCATCTTAATACCCTTTTTTGCCTCTAATGGAATTTTAACGGGGAGTTTTATTGCAGAGCCTGTTGTGTTCTACAACAACAACCAAAATATAGGCATTCGTATGTTTACTATACCATTTGAAGACACATTTTATGGGATGCTACTATTACTTTTGAATGTAAGTGGCTTCGAACTTTTAAGGACAAAAAATAAGCTCTCTTTATAAGATTATGTATCCATATCACAACAAAATAAAACAGAGAATAAAAAATAAAGAATTGGTACGATATGAATATCTGAATAACTATAAGGGTATATCCCCATGCTTATTACTGCATTTTGATTCAGAGCCATATACACGTCCAATAAGAGAGCATCGTTTTAAAGAGTATGAAGAGTTATTTAAAGAGATGATGAAATAATTTTACCCTTGGTTGAGTATAGTTAACTGTGCTAATTGCAAGGAGTGAACTCTTTTGAATCTACCCGAACCCGTCTTTTTTTAACATCTAACCTCATCATTAATCAGTAAAATAAGGGGTTTTAAGCCAAAAAGGTTGAAAATAAAAAGGGGTTCAACATTTCTGTTAAACCCCTGTGGGTGGGAACTACTGGGTTCGAACCAGTGACCCCCTGCTTGTAAGGCAGGTGCTCTGAACCAGCTGAGCTAAGCTCCCATTTTTGAGGGGGCAAATATAATTGTTTTTTTATACGCAAAAAAAATAATTATGTTTTTCAATCACGCAACATATGGTATCTTTGCCGCGAAATTTTAAACCCTGTTTTAAATATGTCAAAACAATCCTCCGGTAAAGTTGCCCAAGTAATTGGTCCAGTAGTAGATGTACGCTTTGATTTAGAAGGCGGAAAATTACCTAATATCTTAGATGCCCTTGAAATTATTCGTGGAAAAGGACAAAAACTTATTCTTGAAGTACAACAACATATTGGTGAAGATACCGTTCGCACCATTGCCATGGATAGTACTGATGGGCTTTGCCGTGGTATGGAGGTGCTTTCTACTGGTTCGGGTATTAAAATGCCTATCGGCGATAAAGTAAAAGGACGCTTATTTAACGTAGTTGGCGAAGCTATTGATGGTATTAATACCATGTCTAATGAAGGCGGTTCAAGTATACACCGTTCGGCTCCTAAGTTTGAAGAACTTTCTACAGCAACCGAAGTATTATATACCGGTATTAAAGTAATTGATTTAATTGAGCCTTACGCAAAAGGTGGTAAAATTGGGTTATTTGGTGGTGCAGGTGTGGGCAAAACCGTTCTTATTATGGAGCTGGTAAACAACATTGCCAAAGCTTATGCAGGTCTATCAGTGTTTGCAGGTGTGGGCGAGCGTACCCGTGAAGGAAACGATTTATTGCGCGAGTTTATAGAATCTGATGTTATTAAATATGGTGATGAGTTTAAACATTCGATGGAAAAAGGCGGATGGGATCTGTCTAAAGTAGATACTAAAGCTTTGGAAGAATCTAAAGCAACGCTTGTTTTCGGACAAATGAATGAGCCTCCCGGAGCACGTGCTCGTGTGGCTTTATCCGGTTTAACCATGGCAGAGTATTTCCGTGATGGTGACGGTACCGGACAAGGAAAAGATATTTTATTCTTCGTAGATAACATCTTCCGTTTTACACAAGCGGGTGCTGAGGTATCAGCATTATTAGGTCGTATGCCAAGTGCGGTGGGTTACCAACCAACCCTTGCTACGGAAATGGGATTAATGCAAGAACGTATTACTTCTACTAAGCGTGGTTCTATTACATCCGTACAAGCAGTTTATGTGCCTGCTGATGATTTAACCGATCCAGCCCCTGCAACTACTTTTGCCCACTTAGATGCTACAACGGTATTGAATCGTAAAATTTCTGAGTTAGGTATTTATCCTGCGGTTGACCCATTGGATTCTACTTCTCGTATTCTTGATCCTAAAGTTATTGGGGATGCACATTACAACTGTGCACAACGCGTTAAAAGCATCCTTCAACGTTATAAGGAGTTACAGGACATTATTGCCATCCTTGGTATGGATGAGTTAAGCGAAGAAGATAAACTGATTGTACACCGTGCGCGTCGTGTACAGCGTTTCTTATCTCAACCATTCCATGTAGCAGAGCAGTTTACGGGATTAAAAGGAGTGTTGGTTCCTATTGAAGATACCATCAAAGGCTTCAATATGATTATGGATGGCAAAGTTGATGAGTATCCTGAGGCGGCATTTAACTTGGTAGGTACTATTGAAGACGCTATTGAGAAAGGTAAAAAACTAATGGCAGAATCTAAATAGAGATGTATTTAGAAATTATAACTCCAGATAAAAAACTTTTTGAAGGTGAAGCCAAGGCACTTACTGTTCCAGGTTCTGATGGGTCTATGGGTGTGCTTAATAACCACGCACCTATGATTGCCTCTTTAAAAAAGGGAAAAGTTAAGGTTACTACTGACAAATCTGATGTTACCTTTTTCGAAGTAAATGGCGGTGTAATAGAAGTGCTCAAAAACAAGGTGGTTGTTTTAGCTGAGTAAAATTAGCCCCTTTCTTACTACTCTTTAATAAGGTTTATAAAAGCTTATAAAGATAATAAACAAAATTACCGTACAACTTATAAAGGTTAACAGGAAAGTAAGGTTATTTAAGCGTGCTTTATTAAAGGAGGTTTTTTCCTTATTACCGATATTTTCAAAGAACTGAACAACATCCTTCCTGAAAATTATTCCTACAATAATATAAGGTATAACCATTAAAAAAAGTATGCCTGTGTTTAAACCTTTGGCTAAAGAGTTGGGGTTGTTTTTTAAATCACTCTCGGCAGCAGCCTTGCACATAGCGCATTGTGAGTATGCGGCCGTAAACAACAGTAATGTTAAAGTTGCCACTATGTATTTAAACTTCATGTTTAAAAAGGATAGTAGGGTTTAATCATCATGTAAACAACCACGCCAGTTATGGTTACATATAACCAAATAGGGTAACTGAAGCGAACTATTTTACGGTGTTTAAACACCTCATTCTTTAGTCCGAAATAAAACGAAATTAAAACTAGAGGCAATACAATTGCTGCTAGTATAATATGTGTAAGTAATATAAATAAATAAACAGGGCGTAATGGATTATCAGCGGGAAATTTAGTTTCAAGTGCCATCCAATGATACATAATATAAGATACCAAAAACAGCGATGACAACACAAAAGCAGTCAGGTTTATTTTTTTGTGCAGCGCTATATTTCTCTTTTTAATTGCCCATAAAGACACTAATAACAAAATAGTGCAAGTACCATTAAGCATTGCGTTAAGCGTAGGTAGTAAGGTAACAAAAGATGGCATTACTTCCGGACGGGGTAATACTTTTTGATTTAAAATGACTACTACAACAAATACAAAAATGCT
>CAJCJB010000346.1 GCA_903970545.1 Candidatus Saccharimonadota bacterium
GTTAAAGCGTATGAAAAAGAACAAAAAACGCGATAAACAGAATAATACTAAAAACGTTAATTAATTCCTGATAACCTAACCTAACGAAACGCATTTTTAGCTAAATGGAGAGGTTAAAAAACTCATTTAATTGCTTATTTATGATTTTAATGGTAAGTGATTTTTGCCCGATTTGACCGTTTTTTTGTTAAAAACGACCGTTTAAAAAAAAAATCCCACCGTTTACTTAATAATTTACTTTTGGCATCTTAAAAGTTGTAATATTGTGCAGAGTACGTTAATAATTATTAAAAACCGATTAAAATGAAAAAGAACCGATTATTAACAATATTCTTCAAATTAAATGAAAATAAATTTTGTGATAAATTAACAGGATGTTACTTTTAGCCCCTCAAATAAGAAATTAGGATTATAAAAATTAGAATATAGCAGTATGAGAAAAGTTTATTTACTTATTGTAGCCTTTGTTTTTTTAGGATTTGGCCTACGCGCACAGAATAATGGCGGCACTATAAAAGTTACCCTAACTGATAAAACCAATAAAGAAACTATACCCTTTGCCAATATTGTTATATTTAATGGTAAAACACAGGTTGCTGTGGCCACCACCGATATGGATGGTATTGCTTACATTAAAAATATAACTACAGGAAAGTATAATGTTAAGGCTGTTTATGTAGGTTATCAAAAGCAACAAGTAGATAATGTGCAAGTACAGGATGATAAAACGGCTTATGTAAATATTGCTTTATCAAATGAGGGCGGAGTTAACTTAAATGAAGTAGTTGTAACTGAGTATGCTAACCCTCTGATTGACCCGGATACAAAAAGTGGCGCGGTGGTTGACAGAGAAACTTTTCAGCATGTTGCTGATAAATCTGTAGAAGGAGTGATAGGTATGGCAGCTGGTGTTGTAGTAACTGATAATGGTTCCAGCCAGCAAATTCAGGTGCGTGGTGCTCGCTCAAATAGTACTAACTATTTTATAGATGGTGAGCGTTCCATTGGTACGCATAATATACCACAGCAAGCTGTAGAGCAAATGGGAGTTATTTTGGGCGGCTTGCCAGCTCAATATGGAGACGTTACGGGAGGGGTAGTTTCTATAACCACTCGTGGTGTTCAACCTAAATATTTTGGAGGTGTTGAAGCTATATCTTCTGAATTAACCGATCCTTATGGATATAACTCTTTAGGTTTTAGTTTGGGAGGCCCACTTATTATGAAAAAGGATTCAGCTAATAACAAAAAACCAATTGTAGGGTTTTTTATAGGTGGTATGGGTAACTATTTTAAAGACCCTCGCCCTTGGATAGATGGAATTGCACAGGTACAACCAGGAAAATTAGCACAGTTAGAACAAAATCCAATCCAGTATAATGCCACAAATAATTCTTATTACACATCTGCATCTTTCCTAACTCCAAATGATTTATATACCGCTAAAGTTCGCCCTAATGTAGGGAAAAAACAAATAGAATTGGCTCCAAAAATTGATTTTGCTATAACCCCAAATTTAAAAATAACAGTAGGCGGTAACTTTGATTACAATAACTACCACACATTTATTCAGGAATACTCTCTTCTAAACAGTGAACATAATCCGCAGGTTATAGAAAGAACTATGCGTGGTTATGCACGTTTAGTTCAATCGTTTGGTTCTAAAGATGCTACCGAACAGGAAAAATCACAATCGGTAATTAAAAAGGCTTATTTTACTTTACAAGCCGGATATCAACAATATAAATATACTCAGCAAGATGAAGATTTTAAGAAGAATTTTTTTGATTATGGATATGTAGGGCAGTTTACTGAATATCGTATGCCTATATACGCATTAAAAGACTCTGTTAAAGTTGGAAATACATGGCAGAAGGGTCCTGGTGGAAGTGGTGTTTATCAACTACAGGGGTATCAAGATTCTTTAATTGCTTTTAAGCCTGGTACACAAAATCCACTTACCGCTAACTATACCAGTCAGGTAATTAATGATATAGGTGCAAATAATGTAAATAGTTATACTCAAATATTTAATGCGCAGGGTTTAGTAAATGGTTCTGTACCCAACAACGTGCAGGGTTTATATTATGGCAGTGGAAGATCAACAGGTGCTTATAGTTTGAGGGATAACCGTATATTTAGGGTTACATCGAATTTTTCGGCGGATATTAAGAATCATGCTTTAATGGTTGGTGTTGAGTATGATCAACGTAATGAAGCTGGTTATGATGTTGATGGCAGAGATTTATATACAGTGGCTCGTCAGTTGGCAAATCTCCATAATCAAACTCTTGATACTAATGCTACCTTATATACGCAAGCTACTTATTCTTCAGCAATAAATCCTGATAACCATCAGGCTTATGGTAATTTAAATCAAAATCAAATGACAAATTCCGGTGCTCCGGTTGTAGGTTCTTCTTACGATGTAGCAACATATACAACTGCTGTTAATATGTCTTTAATGTCTGTATTTGCTAAAAACTTCTATGATCAGGAAATGGGCATACATAACAATAATAATGGAGGATACAGTACTTACATTAATGTTGATGCTTATGACCCTTCTCATTTTAATTTGGCTCAGTTTTCTCCTGATGAATTATTAAATGGGGGTGTTCAGTTAGTTTCGGCATATGGGTATGATTATTCTGGAAATCGTTTAAAAGCAAACTCAGTCACCTTCGATGATTTTTTAAATAAGTTTACTACAGACAAATTTGGAGATAAGAATTACTCTAGACTAACAGGAGCTTTTACTCCCGTATATATGGCAGGTTATATACAAGACAAGTTTGACTTTAAAGATATGAAATTTAACGTGGGTTTACGTGTTGATAGATATGATGCCAATCAGCAGGTACTTAAAGACCCATTTTTATTAAAAGATGCTTATAGCACAGGAGATCTTGGTTCTTTAGCTGGACAATACACTGGTACAATTCCATCCAACATACCTGCAAATTCAGTAATTTACGTGGCGGATAATACTGCCCAGATAAAAACTATTACAGGCTTTCGTTCAGGGTCTAATTGGTATGGACCAACTGGTAATTTAATAACAGATCCGACAACTATTGCCGAAGCAAGTGGTGGACAAGCTCAACCATGGTTGAAAAATCCTACAGATCACAATCCATATTCTAATACAGCATTTACAGCCTATAAACCACAGATTAATGTGATGCCTCGTGTGGCTTTCTCTTTCCCTATATCAGATGTAGCTAACTTTTTTGCTCATTATGATATCTTAACCGAACGTCCACCGGCTACCCAAAGCGATGGAAATAATGGGGCACCTTACTCGCAACAAAATAGAACAAACCCCCAAGATTATTTCTTTTTATCATCTAACCAAGGAGCCGTAGTAAATAATGGTAATTTAAAACCGCAACGGGTTGTTGATTATGAACTAGGTTTTAGTCAGTTATTGAATGAAAAGAAAAGCGCATCACTTAAACTATCTGGTTTTTACCGTGAAATGCGCAACATGGTGGAAATTACGCGTATTAACCAAGCTTATCCTTTATCTTATTTATCTTATGGAAATATAGATTTTGGTACGGTGAAAGGTTTTTCGGCAGAATTTCAATTACGCCGTACAGCCGGATTTCAATTAACTGCTAACTATACGCTACAATTTGCAGATGGCTCGGGTTCTAACGCAAATAGTGGTTATAATCTTGCAAATAGTAGTCAGCCTAACTTGCGTGTAATAATGCCTTTGGATTTTGACCAAAGACATTCATTCGTTGCTAACATGGATTACCGTTTTGGAGAAGGAAAGGATTATCGAGGACCACAATTTAACTCTAAAAAGGGAGCTGATAAAGAGAAAAACCATCAGATTTTGAAAAATTTAGGAATTAACTTAGTTGGTCGTATAAGCTCAGGTCTTCCTTACTCAAGCAGAACTCCAGCTGCATCAGATGAAGAAATTGGGAATAATATCACGCAGTATCTTGCCGGAACTTTAAATGGTTCTCGCTTGCCATGGCAATTCAAATTAGATTTGCGTGTTGATAAAAACTTTACTTTAGGTAAGGGTAGTTCGGATAATGGAGATAAAAAGAAACAATATAATTTGAATGTATATTGTCAGGTACTTAATTTACTTAATACTAAAAATGTTATTAATGTTCATAGTTTTACCGGAAGCCCAACGGATGACGGATACTTAGCATCTAACTTTGGTATAAATGAAATAAACCAAAAATATGCACAAAGTGCTGCTTATGGGACAGGATTTACGACCTTATATAATGCTAAGATGAGTGGGGGTGGTAGTTCTGGAGGAAATAACTTTGGTATGCCGCGTATGATACGTTTGGGGCTACAATTTGATTTTTAATAGTAAATAATAATATTAACCATGAAAAAGGAAGCGTTTAATTCAACTGTAAAGAAAATAAGAACCTTTTTGTTCTTATTCTTATTAAACATTAGTATGGCCTTGTTTGCCAAAGAAAATATACCTGGCAGCGGTGGCGGTGGCGGACATCGAAATAATGGGAATAATAGTGTTATGGCAGCTGCCTGTGTAGCAGGAAGTACTCAGCAGGAAATACTTTTAAATGATGTGCGTACAAGGGTTTTAACAGATGGTGATATGTGGTGGGATTTTACCGCAGGAGTATCTAGATATGAAGTTCCTAAAGGAAGTAATTCTTATGCTCAATTTGCAGGATCTTTATGGTTTGGGGGCTTTGTAAATGGTAATCTACATACTGCTTGTATGACCTATCGCCAAGCTGGAGTTGATTTTTGGCCAGGACCTATAGACCCACCTAATTTAGGAATAGATGTTTCTGTTTGTCAGGCTTATGACAAAGTTTGGGTATTTAACAGGGCTGATGTAGCTAGTTTTTATTCATATTATAAGGAATATGGCACTGCAAATCCTAATACGCCCTTATGGATTAAAGATTACCCAGGTAATACTATGTATGGTACCTATCCTGTTAATCTTCCTGCCAGTGAAGGAGGTGTGATGCCAATGACTTATTTAGCCCCTTATGTTGATGCTAATGGTGATGGTATATATAATTATGCGAGTGGAGATTACCCTAATTACCATTTGCAAACAAATAGCATTGCCAGAGGACAGTGTGTTCGTTATTTGTTTGGAGATCAAACATTGTTTTTTGTA
>CAJCJB010000347.1 GCA_903970545.1 Candidatus Saccharimonadota bacterium
AAAAACATATTTTTGAAAATAATAATTAGGGTAAGCCCAAAGTGCATTTTTTTTGCCTTTTGATAGCTCGGCTTTTAAATTTGCTTTTGCTTCACAGCGTTTAAACTCCAAGTAAGCGGCATCTTCATCTACATATTGTCCGTTGTTTCGAAAGTTTTCTTTTAAAATCCTGAACTGTTCTGCCTTTTGAAAAAGTGTTGAATCGGTTTGTGCATAAATTAAATTAAACACATCGTTGCCGCGCCAGTCAATAAATATTCTACCCAAAATACGCATGCCCGTTATGTCAAAAATCTTTATCACTACATTTTCATCTTCAGGTTTTAAATCTAAAATATCTCGCACAATGGTGTTGCTTAAATCCAATCTGTTGCAGGAGTTAAAACGCAAATCCACGTAGCAGTTAAGCGCGCAACCTTTAAAAGAAATATCTGTAACGCTTGCTTTCTTAAAACTTACTGAACCCGAACCAAAATCGGTCAAATCAAACTGCGCTTCTCCTTTGGCAAAATCTGCCTGGTCAAAACTTTTGTTACCGTGCCCAAAACGAGCGCTTCGGAAAGAAACTTTACCATCGCCAAACTCAGCACCATCAAACAAAACATCTCCGTCATTAAAATCAACACGCCTGAAATCTATTTTACCACCGCCAAATTCTATGTTCTTAAATTCTTTTTTTCCCTTGCCAAAGGAGGCTTTTTCAAAACTTACATCCCCACTGGCAAACTTGGCAAACTTAAAATCTATATGCCCGTCGCCAAAATAGGTGTTTTTAAAATCAACATTGCCATTACAAAAATTACAATCAACAAAGGAAAGATTGCCTGTACCGAAGTTGGTATTATTAAAAGAAATTAAGCCATCGCCAAACTGTACGCTCTGAAAGTTTGTGCTGCCACTGCCAAACTTGGCTTTTTTAAAACTTACATCTCCATTAGAAAAAACGGCACCACCAAAGTTGTTGGTTCCGTTTCCGAAAATGACAGAGTCAAAATTAACTTTATCTCCCTCGAAACGCGCATAACTAAAATCGTTACTAATGTCGCAATCAAAAAAAGTCTTTTTAGCCGAAAAGTTTTTCAAAGAAATAAGCACACTGTCATCCAACCCTTTATTAGTCCGGTAATCTGTAAGAGAAAAGTTTAGTATGTATGCATTGTTCAGGTTAATATCCTCACCTTTATCTATTTTCTCAAAAATTTCTTCGCTGCTGATAACACCATACTTAAACACCAATACCTTCTTATTGTTCTCGTCGAAAAAGCTTATAGTAGCAGTTTTAGTAAAGCTGCGCATAGGTTTATCTTCTATCGCAACCTGATACCTTAGTAAATGATGTTCGTGTAAGGGCGACTCGAGCATAATTTTTACCTATTTTTGAAACTTCTTTTAAAGAAACGAATATATGAAAATCTTAGTTACAGGTAGCAATGGCTTACTCGGGCAAAAATTAGTTTATAAACTTCGTAATCAACCCGATGTTACTTGCATTGCCACTGCACATGGGGAAAATAGGTTGATACAAAAAGAGGGATATGTATATGATGAAATGGATATTACCAATGAGAAACAGGTAAAAGATGTGCTTACTAAACATTTGCCGGATGCCGTTATACACACCGCTGCTAAGACTAATGTAGATTCGTGTGAAACCGAGAAAGAAGCTTGCGTGGCCATGAATATTAATGCCGTGCGATATATTGTAGATGGGTTGCAAGACCTTCAGCAAAAAAGCAAAGAGTATAAGCCACAACTGGTGCATCTTTCTACCGATTTTATTTTTGACGGAACACACGGGCCCTTGGATGAAAACGAAAAACCAAACCCGCTTAGCTATTATGCCTGGAGTAAACTGGAAGGTGAGAAAATTGTGCAAAGCAGCAAACTGCATTGGGCTATTGCGCGTACCGTATTGGTATATGGCATTGTAGATAATATGAGCCGCAGCAATATTGTTTTGTGGGCTAAACAAAATTTAGAACAGGGCAAAACCATTAATGTGGTTGACGACCAGTTTAGAACCCCTACCCTGGCAGAAGATTTGGCCGACGGATGTATTTTACTGGTAAAGAAAAAAGCGCAGGGTATTTATAATATTTCCGGCAAAGATTTTTTAAACATTTTACAATTAGTACATCAGGTGGCAGATTATTATGGTTTGGATAAATCTTTAATCAAACCATCCAAATCTGCGGATATAAAACAACCCGCTAAACGTCCTCCCATTACAGGATTTATTATTGATAAAGCTATTAAAGATTTAGGCTATAATCCGCATACTTTTATGGAAGGAATAAAACTAATGGATGAACAGGTGAAACAGGTTACAGGTAGCAAGTAATAAGGTAACATTCATCACCTGATACCTGAAAATGATATTTGTTTAATTGATTTTAACCCTTGCACCGTTTTCATAAGCAACCACAAAAATACCTTCGGCACCTTTGGCAATTAAAGTCTTTTTATAAGTACGGGCTTCTTCTAAAGTTTTAAAAACCCCTACCAATACTTTAAACAAACCCGCATCTTCAACCACTTTAACAGTACCGTATTCTGCAAACTTGGCCTTGTTTGGCTTATTTGTAAATGCCCCTAACTGCACATGATATACCACATTGCTTTTTACAGGAGGCGGATTATTAGGTGTGGTATTACCTGTATTTGTAGAAGCATTATTATTAGAAGTGGTGGTTTGCGTATTATTGTTTGCAGAAGTATTATCTGTAGGAGGGGGGGTATTTTGTGTATTTGTATTACTTGAATTGTCTGTTGTGGTATTGTTTGAAGTAGTATTTGAATTATCAGTTGGAGGATTGTTTGTAGAGGTATTCGTATTATCAGTAGCAACAGCTCCTCCGCCTCCGCCAAAATCTATCGAAGAAGGGGGCACAGTATATTCTTTCTTTACATTATTCTCTAAATAAAAAAACTGTGGGGCAATGGTTATGTTACCCGATACGCTTGAAGAAGGAGTCACTTTAAAAGAAAAATCAAAAGTGGCATCGCCCGGAAGGGATACCCAAACTATTTTAACACGGTTATTCTCAAACGTAAAATTACCTCCTTTTATCTCTATGCTTTGTGCGTTAAAACCTGCTGGTAAATCAACCTGAAATTTAGCAAAACTGCCCATGGTTGGCGACTTGGTCATAGTATATTTTGCTTCTATATCCTGCCCTGCAGTTCCTGAAGAAGGAAGGCTATTGCTAATGCTTAAATCTTGCGAAAAAGCATACGAAAACGAAAGACAAAGAATAAACGATAGTAAAGCTCTTTTTATCATAAAAATATACTTAAAGGGATGCAAATATGGTTAATTTAAACAAAAAGTCAAAATTTATTAACATCCTATTAACTTTTTGGTGTTTCAATAAAAACAGAAGTTTAAATCCTGACTTTTAATTCAGATTTATATTCTTCAAGAATTATGGGGTTGTATTTATTTAATAGCCTGTTTTTTAAAGAATCTTCTGCTACAATAACAACGCTGTTTTCTTTTAAACTATCTACGGAATTGGTAATGTTAAAATCCATTCCTTTTGCATTTAATTTATATTTATAGAAATATAAAGGCCTGTCGAAGTACATAGTCAGAAAAGTCACTTGGTTTAAAGTTCCGCTATTTTTATTCTTATAGGCGTATTCGGTAAGTATTTCCAGTCCTTTCTCACCGGGTTTAATCTCACTTTTGTACGAATTTCTGAATGCAAAATAAAGCGGAATAAGAAAGACAAAGAACAGCATCAAAATGTTTTGTACGGGTTTTTGGTGAACATTTAATTTAGAAATTAAGGCATAAAGTGCATATCCGGCAAAAACAGAAAGCGTAGGATACAAAGGCAAATCATACCAGCACATTTTAGTTACCGAACTGCTTATGATAAGAAAATAACAAACAAACAAAGAAGATAAAAAAACAACTGCGGCCTTTAACTTCTCGTTCAACCACATCAGCAATGCCCCCGGCAATACTACAATGAGCCATAAAAACCGTTCTTCAAAAAAGTTGTTCAGGTAAAAATCAAAAGGTTCGTGATGAGAATCTAAAACCTTTGTATAACGACTTAAAAAATCATTGCCAATAAGGTATTTTATATAGCCCGGGTTATAATAATCGCGTAATAACAAATAGCCCATTGAAACAGTAATAAAAAACAAAGCTCCCATATAAAACCATTTACTTTTAAATAATGCTCCTGTTTTTTTAAAGTAAAGCAGTACCATCAATAAGGCAGGGGTAAAAAATAAAGCAACAAAACTTTTTGCCAGAAAAGCTAAGCCCATAAAAACGAAAAAATAAAACAGAGAAATAGGTTTGTTTTCAATCAACCATTCATAAAAGGAGATACAATAACATAACATAAAAAAAGCTAAAAGGGCATCGGTATCTCCGGTTCTGCCCGTGTGAAAAGTAGCTACACCAAAAGAAGTTATAAAAACAAAGAACACACAAAGCGCAAAAACTAATGAACCCCGTTTTCTTATAAAAGAAAAAAGCAATAAAGCCGAACAAGAACTTGCTATGGCAGATGGTAAACGTATAGCCAGTTCGTTATAGCCAATCAGTTTAACAAAAAGAACCTGAAACCAAATTTGTAAAGGTGGTTTTAAGGTTAAAGTATCGGGTAAGTTTTTAAAGAAGGGAACGATAAAATTATGATTACGAATCATCTCGCAGGCATTTACCGCAAACATTGATTCATCCCAGGTACGGATAGGAAAACTATCCAGATGCTGAAAGAAAACAAAATACAGGCAAGCAAGCAGCAGTAAGTAAATACTTAGGTATTGGTATTTAAGTTTTTGCATAAAAGGATTACGAATATACTTTTTTTGAATAAACCACCCATTAATAAAAAAAGCCCGCTTTTTACACGGACTTTCCTGTTACCTGAAAATGATATCTGATTGCTGATGCTTGTTTAAAGCACTTTAACCACCACCACGCTTGATGCTGCACTTTTGCCCGCAGTACCCGAAGAGATAACACGCACTGCATATTTTGTGCCGCTAATTAAACCGGTTAACACAATTTTTGGTTTGTGGCAAACATCTATGATGTCCCAGTCAACATACACCCTTGCAGTAGCAGAACCTGTAGTGGTTGTACCTGTTGTACCTCCGGTAGCGGTTAAGTCGCTGCTTATCTCAATGATAAAAGCACGCGCATACTTTTGGTTTTTCCAGCTTAGTTCCATTTCACCCTCAACGTTAGATGTACCTTTTAAATCAGTAGGTGCATTTGGCACAGGAGCTGCGTTATGGTCTGCCGCTACTTTCATCCCTGCACTGGCAATAATAGTTGCCGCATCGCCACCGGTAAGTGCAGCCGCGTTGGCAGTTGACTCTACATAGTTAGCCAGTTGTTCAAGCAGCATATCTACTTTATCTTCCTGGGTGTGCATAGCCACAATATCGCTATGGTTGCCGCTTGCCGCGGTAATTATGTCATTTCCTAAAATTACCACCTGTGCATCTATAGTGGCAAGGGCAGGATTAGGAGTGGAGAAATTGGTGTTACTCGTCATATCACCCTTTATATTTTCCCACAAGGTTACTTTTTCTGAGGGCTTGAGTTCACTCAGCCCCAGACTTACTCGAATCGTCTTCATAATAAATAATTTTGATGGTTTAAATCATTCCATCTTTTTTGCTGACGACTGAAAAGATTTCTCTTTTAAAAAGCCGATGCCTTTGCACGCCTTGCGTTTATTGGCATTTAGTAGTTTGTAATGTAATCATGTGTTTATTTTTAGTAAAGTTACGCAAACGATTCATCACTTTTTAGAGAACTTTTTAAACGGTAGCTTTTTTTCGATAAGCGGTCGTTTTTAACAAAAAAACGGTAAACTATTTTATACCTATCAGCATAAAAAAATAAAAACGTAGCGAAAAACTAAAAGACCTGCGTTTTTGCTTAACGACGTACGTTATTCCTTTTCGTCGCTCTTTTTAGCTTAAAGACCTGCGTTTTTCCTTTCCGCCGTTCTTTTTTGCCTAACGCCGTACGTTTTCTGTTTTCGCCACTCTTTTTGGGTTAAAGACGTTGGATTTTGCTTTTCGCCGCTCTTTTTGGCTTAAAGACGTACGTTTTCCATTTTCGTCGCTCTTTTTCCATTTCCGCCGCTAAATAGCATTTTTGGTTGCTTCTCTGCGCTACCTGATTTAGTTTTAATATATTTGAGATGTTTAGTAACTAAATCTTTAGATAAGGAAATGATTCTTCTTAAACCAAATAATATCTCTGGTGAAATAATGACGCTTTTAGACGAAGCGGATGAAAAAGTTATAATTGTATCTCCTTATTGTGATTTCGAAAACTGGATTAGACTACGAAATAGATTCAAAGCTCTGAAAGACAGAAGTATTGATATTGAATTTTATGTAAAAGCTAATAAAAATGATACTATCGAGGAGGTAAAAAAAATTGGAATAAACCCTATTTGTGTTCCTAACTTACATGCCAAGTTATATATGAATGAGAAAACAGCAATTGTTTCTTCATTGAATTTACTTCGTGATTCTGAAATATATTCCATAGATATTGGCTATAAAACATCAAATAAAGAAGAGTATGATGAATTAGTCGAGTTTCATAATCGTTATATAAAGGAAACTGTTTCAGAAAAAGGAAAAAAAGCTAATTCAAAGGAAAAATTAGGCCCGGAGAAATCGAATCAAATTACCTTCGATATGGAAACTAAGTATAATGAATTATATAATTTTCATTTGCCTTCAACATATAAATTATTAGTAGCAAAATATCCTAATTTGAATATTGATTTATCAGACAATATAAAAATTAAGGATTACCCTAAAAAAGGAATTATAACTGAAATATCTGGTCGGATTGATTTACGATTTAGCAAAACGCATGACTATAATTTAATTCAAGACATAAATCATGACAAACTCAAAAAGTATTTACCTAAAGTTAGATTTTATTGGAATGAGCCTGTATTGAATATATATTTAGAATCTAAATTCAATGACGAACTAACATCATCTGGTCTTGAGAGAAAAGCAAAACGGTTTACTGAAATTATTACAACCGTCGCTACCAAAATGGAACTATAATACACTATCCCACTCGCGCGGATTTGTAATCCGTGCGAAGAACAATAAATGAAAAAACTAAATAAAGCATATTACCTGCAAACAGATGTGGTAGCCATTGCCTGTAATTTATTGGGCAAAAAACTTTGCACCAATATAAATGGGGTTTACACCGCAGGCATTATTACAGAAACTGAAGCTTACGCAGGTGCTAATGATAAGGCTTCTCATGCCTATAATAACAAGCGTACACCGCGCAATGAGGTGATGTACCACCAAGGCGGCAAGGGTTATGTTTATTTATGTTATGGTTTGCATCATTTGTTTAATGTGGTAACTAATGTAGCCGATGTTCCGCATGCGGTATTAATACGTGCCATTAAACCTGTGGATGGAATTGAACACATCCTAAAAAGAAGGAAACACAAAAAGCTTGCCAAAAACACATCAGGCGGACCGGGCACGGTATCTCAGGCACTGGGCATCAGCACCAAACTAAACGGGGTAGATTTAACCAAAAACACTATCTGGATAGAAGATACCGGAATAACATTTATCAAAAAGCAAATAACTATTACGCCACGTATTGGAGTTGATTATGCCGGAGAAGATGCTAAACTTCCTTACAGGTTTTTAGTAAAAGAGTTGTGATTGGAGATTAAAAATCCCACACGTTAGGACGGCGGTTTTTCTTTGGTTTAAAAAACTCTTTGTATTCTAAAAGAAAAGCCATTACAAAATAAATAATAACCGGAGAGCCGAAGGTAAAGAAAGACAGGTAAATAAAATACATGCGCACATTGGTAGAAGCAATGCCCAACTTTTGTCCAAGCCATTCGCAAACACCAAATGCCTGATGCTCAAACCAATTTATAATGCGCTCTACCATTACTGCAAAAATACAAATTATTTTTTAGCCGCGTTCTTTCTTTCAAACTCGCGCACCATGTCCTGATCAGATTTACCCATCATCTTAATTGCTGCATCAGCATCTTTGGCTAATTGGGTTTTGGGGTACTGCTCTTTTACCTGCATGTATATTTGTTTGGCATGCACATAATCGTTCAGCTTATAATCGTACACGTTTGCCAATCTAAATAAAACTAAAGACCTGTACTTAAAATTATCGTTATACTCATAACAAGCTCTGTTATAAAACTTAACCGCCTGATTGTATTGGTTGATGCTTTCGCTTATTTCTCCGGCTTTAAACAAGTAATCAGGGGTCTCCCAATCTTTCGGATAGTTTTTATAATAGGTATCATATAAGCGAATCATTTTTCTAGCCTGGTTTAAATCTGCTGTTTTAGCTGCATACAAAACCTTTTCCATATCCTGTATTTGCTTTTGCAATTCTATTTGCGAAGGAACTTCTGTTTCAGGAGGTGGGGGCGGAAGCTCTGTTAATCTTTGTTTGGAACTGTCTTTAGTTGTTACTATAACTTTATTTGTTTCCGCTTCCTTCTGGTTATTACAAGAAGAAATAATAAAACAAGAAACAATAAGCAGAGACGAAATAGAAAACAGTTTATTCATCATCATCTATTTTTTATATATTTTAGTTTTATAATCTGCTTTAAATTTTCCGTTACTGATATCACTCAATTTACCCGCTAACAATTTTCTTTTAAACGGAGATATTTTATCGGTAAATAATTTTCCTTCTATATGGTCGTACTCATGCTGAACCACGCGCGCAGCAAGTCCGTCCAATGTTTCGGTATGTTTTTTAAAATGCTGGTCATAATACTCAACCGTTACCGTTGATAAACGCAAAACATCTTCTCTTATTTTAGGGATACTCAAACAACCTTCGTTAAAAGCCCACTCCTCTCCTTTTTCTTCTATAATTTTTGCGTTTATAAAAACACGCTTAAAGTTTTTAAGAAACTCTATTTCTTTCTTACTAAGTTTCTCTTCTTTCTCCTCATCTTCTTCATCTACCTCAGCAAAAGGAGCGGTATCCACCACAAACAAACGGATAGCTTTACCTATTTGCGGAGCCGCAATACCAACGCCATTAGCATTATACATAGTCTCAAACATATTGGCAATAAGGGTTTCAAGCCCTTCATGATTTTTATCAATATCAACGCCCACTTTTCTTAAAACAGGGTCGCCATACACTACAACAGGTAAAACCATTTTTTATTTACTATTTAGTGATTTACAATTTACTTATTTAAATACAAAAATTGTCAATAAACAAATCGTCAATTTATTTTTTATCCTTCAATTGCTTTAACGCCGGGCAAACTTCCCTGCTCTATATATTCCAACAAAGCACCGCCACCGGTTGAAACGTAACTTACTTTATCTGCCATGTGATATTTATTAATAGCAGCTACCGAATCACCACCGCCTATTAAACTGTATGCTCCATTTGATGTAGCCTTAACAATACTTTCGGCTACCGCTTTTGTTCCGGCTTCAAAGTTGCTCATTTCAAAAACCCCCATTGGCCCGTTCCATAAAATGGTTTTAGATTTCTGAATCATCTCGCTAAATTGTTTAGCTGATTCTGCACCAATATCCAAACCCATCCATCCATCCGGTATCTTATTAATAGCAGTACTTTTATTATTAGCATCATTAGAAAAATTATCAGCAATAATTGCATCAACGGGTAAATGTAGTTCCACACCCTTTTGTTTGGCTTTATCTAAAAGACTTTTAGCGGTTTCTAATCTGTCATCTTCGCAAAGCGATTTACCAATTTTACCACCCATAGCTTTTACAAACGTAAACGCCATGCCCCC
>CAJCJB010000348.1 GCA_903970545.1 Candidatus Saccharimonadota bacterium
CTGGTATATTCTGAAAAGCTATTTGAATTGGTTGGTTTACTAAAAGATAATGTTCCTTTATCATTTAAGTAAATAGCTTTTGCTTCCGTATTCTTAGGAGGCCATTGTGCAAATGCAGTCCATTTGTTTTCTCCGGTAATAAAAATGTTTGCTTCTGCAATTTGCTTGGCATCGTCCTCTCCTTTCAGATAATAATTAAAGAAAGGTATTTCTATGTTCTTATAATAGTAATCATTAACTCCTTTGCCAAACTGCACATTACCTAAATGACTGCCATCGGATTTTGCCCATCCGCCATGAAACCAGGGCCCCATAACCAATCGGTTATTTGTAGCAGGACTTTGTTTTTCAATTACCTTATAAGTATTCCACGCACCCCAACAGTCTTCAGCATCAAACAAACCGCCGGTAATAAGCATGGCAGGTTTTATGTTTTTTAAATGATAGGTAATCGCATGCAACTTCCAGTAATCATCATAGTTGGGGTGATTCATTTCTTCGTTCCAAAACTTCATGGTATCACCCATATATTTTTTGGTGATGCTCTTTAGCGAGCCTGCTTTCAGATAGAAATCATAATTATCGTTACTGTTAAAATCAAAAAAGGTAGGCTCTTCCGAGGTAGGCTTAGGTCGTGGCTTCCCAAAGAAATAATCAAAATCATACGTATCTAACAGAAAGAAAGCACCGTTATGGTGCACATCATCTCCTATAAACCAATCGGTAACAGGGGCTTGCGGACTAACTGCCTTTAATGCCGGATGCCCACAAAGCGCAGCCATAGTAGAGTAAAACCCGGGATACGAAATACCACTCACACCCACATTGCCATTGTTGGTACGTATATTTTTTATCATCCAGTCTATGGCATCGTAGGTATCGGTGGCTTCATCAATCTCTCCGGCTACACTGCCAAATGTTCCCTTACCTTTTGCAGGTGTTAATGCCGGATGGGCTTTGGGGTTATATGGACGTATATCTTCAAACACACCTTCGCTCATCCATCTGCCACGCACATCCTGCAACACAACAATGTATTTTTCTTTCAAATACCATTGGGTATTCCTGCTCCAAAAGTTGCGAAACTGATTAACCCCATAAGGAGCACAGGAATAAGGAGTCCTCATTAGCATAATGGGATGCTTTTGCGAAGAGTCTTTAGGAATGTATATAGAGGTAAACAGTTTTACCCCATCGCGCATGGGTATGCTACGCTCTATCTTATAATAATTAGTTACCGTATAAACAGAATCCTGATTAAGTACAGGTAATTTTTTTTTGTTAGCCCGTTCATCTATCAGTGCCGTTTCTCCTTCAATAATTCCTCCCGGAATAATTTGTGCAGATACTTCAACTACACTTAGTACAACAGTAAGAAAAAGAAATGTTCTTTTTATAAAGAGCCTTTTTACGTTATTATATTTCATCATTAATTATCGTTTGCAAATGCTTAGCATAAGATTATTTTAAATGCGAATCCCAACAACGGTAACATCATCCACTTGTTCCAACTCACCCTTCCAGGTTTCAAATGCAGTATTTAAAGATTCTTTTTGTTCTTCCAGTTCTTTACTACAATTAGCCAATAGTTTTTCTTCAAGCTGTTTGTATTTGAATTTTTTTCCTTTAGGTCCGCCAAACTGGTCGGCATACCCATCTGTAAATAAGTAGAATATTGTGCCGGGCTGATGTTTTATTTTGTGAGTCTTAAATGGTTTACGATGGTCACTTTTACCTATGGGTTGTTTATCTGCCGTAATTTCATGAAGTTTTTTATTTTGGAAATACCATAAAACATTATAGGCTCCACTCCATTGTATTTGTTTGGTTTCCGTATTTATGGCGAGTAAAGAAATATCCATTCCGTCTTTTACATCAGTGGTGCTTTTTTCAAATGTTTCTATAATCAGGTCGGTAACCTTATCAAGTATTTTTCCTGTATCAGATAAATGGAACTCCTTTACAGCTCTGTTTAAAGCATTACTACAAACTACGGATACCATTGCACCCGGAACCCCATGCCCCGTGCAATCGGCAGCGGCAATAAAAACAGTATCATTAATTTCCTGCATCCAATAAAAATCGCCTGCAACAATATCTTTGGGTTTGTATAAAATAAACGAATCAGGAAATAATAAGTGTAATTGTTCATCAGACGGTAAAATTGCCTGCTGAATCTTTTTAGCGTAATTAATACTATCGGTAATATCTTTATTCTTCTGTTCAATTTCGAGGGCTGCCTTTTTACGCTCTGTAATATCAGCATCAATCAAAACTATATTCAGTAATTTGCCCTGTTCATCAAAAATGGGAGAGATAGTTGTTTGGAAGTACAGTTCTTTTCCTTTAACCACACTCTTCGCTTCATAGGTAGTACCTTCTTTTTTACGCAGACATTCATCAATAACTTTTTTAATTTCAGAATAACCACTTGCTTCAAGAATGGTATTACCGTGTTCTTTTTTAAATTCTTCTAAAGAACATTTATAGTTATGTGTAAACGCATCGTTTGCCCACTCAAATTCTAAATCGGCATTGCAAATAACAACCGTATTTTGCGATTTGCTGGCAACAATAGAGAGTTTTTCCACTTCCTGCTTGGCAACATTTAGTTGTTTGTATGCTTCAGAGTTATTTAAAGCCACCGCTACATAAGATGCCAAGGTTCTCGCCAGTTCTAAATCATAGGTAGAGTAGGCGTTTTTCTTAAAACTCTGCACAGTCATGATACCCACAATTTTATCTTCTACAATTAAGGGAAGATAAATTACCGATTCAGGGAGCTTGCCTGCAACGGGTTTAGGAATATCAATATTGGGAATGTATTTATTAAAATCTCTTTGATAATCCTCTATAAGTATTTCTTTTCTGTTATCTACACACCAAACAGCAAGCCGGTTCTTATCACTCATCGTCCAGCCGTGAAAAGGAATTACTTCTCCTTTCTCTATGCCGAACTTCATTTCAATAATTTCTGTATCTCTGTTATAGTAACCAATCAAAAATGCATTGGCGTCCATTAGTTTATTCACATTTTCGTAAACAACTTTTAATACGGTTTCTAAATTCAGGGTAGAGGTAATTTGTTGCCCTATTTTACTTAGCAGCGAAAGATTTTTATGCGATTTTTCTATCTGTGCTTTCTGCTCCATAATTTCTGAAGTCTGCATTCTAACTTCAGCTTCCATGTTTTCATACAGGCGGGCATTCTCAATGGCTATGGCAGCATAAGAGGCAAGTGTTCTTATAATATTAAGATGGTCGGTAGTATATCTGTTCTTTTCATAGCTTTGGGCAGTTAGTACACCAATCACTTTATCCTTCACAATCATCGGACAAAAGATAAGCGACTGAGACATCTCGCCTTGAATAACAACTATCTCTTTTACATATTGTTTATGCTCAATAATATTATCATTAATAAAGATTTCTTTACGGTTTTTGATACACCATACCGAAAAATTATCTTCGTTATCCATCGAGAAAGAAATAGGCTCAGACCGTATTCCTTTATCAAATTCGTATTTAATTTCTATCTCGTTTTTATCGGGGTTACAAATTCTTATTCCAAAACATTCTGCATCCATCAGGCGATTTACGCTTTGATGCAGCTTGGAGAATATAGTTTCAAAATCGTGTATAGAAGTAAGTTGCTGTCCTATATCATCCAGTACACGAATCTTTTTATAAGAAACCTCCAGCTTTTCTTTTTGCTTACTGATTTCTTTTGTTCTGTTCTTTACTTCGTTCTCTACGTTTTCATGCAGCAGGGCATTTTCAATAGCTATGGAAGTAAACACAGCCAAACTTCTCACTATACTCAAGTGATAATCGGTATAGGCATTTTTTTGAAAGCTTTGCACGGTTAGCACCCCCAGTGTTTTTTTATCTTTAGATATAAGCGGATACCAGATAGAAGATGCTGCTATATCGCCAACTACAGGCAACGGGGGAGAGGCATCAGGTATATAGTTTTTATATTCGTTCAGATAATCATTCACAAAAACTTCTTTCTGGTTTTTGAAAGCCCAAACGGGTAATCTTTTATCATCAGTTACATTATAATAAGCAAAGGGCAGGGTTTCCCCTTTTTCCTTACCAAGCGGATAATTCAATCGCTGCTCTTCTTCATTATAAATGCCAATCCAAAAAGAAGAAGCATCCATTAACCGGTTTACGTTTTGATAAACCGTTTCTATTATTTTTTCTACAGATAAGCAAGAAGTAATTTGCTGCCCTATTTTACTCAGCAGCTCAATGTTTTTATTGGCGTTTTCTATTTCGGTTTTTTGCTTGATGATTTCTGAAGTACGCAGTTTAACTTCAGCTTCCATATCTTCATACAGGCGGGCGTTTTCTAAGGCTATGGCAGCATAAGAGGCAAGCGTTCTTATAATATTGAGATGATTGGCGGTATATTGGTTTTTCTTATAGCTCTGCACGGTAATTACGCCAATTACCTTGTCGTTGATAATCATGGGACAAAAAATCAGCGACTGCGTCATCTCGCCCTGTATCACAATTATTTTCTTTACATACTTCTGATGTTCATTGGTATTATCATTAATAAAAATCTCTTTACTGTTTTTAATGCACCATACCGAGAAATTATTATCGTTATCCATCGAAAAAGAAAAAGGCTCGCATCTTGCGCCTTTATCAAATTCGTACTTAACTTCTACTTCGTTTTTATCAGGGTTATAAATTCTAACGCCAAAAGCTTCGGCATCCATTAAATCGCTTACGCTTTGGTGCAGTTTCAGGAAAATGGTTTCAAAATCGCGGGTAGAAGTAATCTGCTGACCAATGGTGCCAAGTGCCTGAATATCCTTTTGCAGCGATTCCATAAGAGAATTTAACGCACTAATATACGTTTTTATTGCTTAGAGTCGTACCTCCTTCGAAATGACAGCAACAAACTACCGCTTGTTTATTTTAATTTTTGTTGTCATTTCGACCGCAGGGAGAAATCTGCCCTTTAGATTTCTCAGTCGTACCTCCTTCGAAATGACAGCAACAAACTACCGCTCTAACTTAGCGCTATACAACACCCCATCAACCTGTGCTTTTATCTGGCCAATACTATAGTTCGAGTGACTAATTCCGCAGGGCCTAAAAAATAAATGACCGTTTTTTTGTTAAAATCGACCGCTTATCGAAAAATACCTACCGTTAAAAAAGTTTAGGTGTATAGCTATTGACTTTGCTTTTTTGCTGAGCTACCTTTGTTAAACACCAACTAAAAAAGGAGGTTTAAACATGCAAACACAGAACAACAAACCCACAAACTTTTAAACCGGCTGCCAAAGTCCAGTTAAAAAAGGTTTCTCTTTAAGGCTCTATTCCCTACACTAAAGGCAGAACCGGAACTACAAAAAATAAATTATAAAAAAAGAAAAAGAAAAAATCATGAAAAATCTAGGAAAAATTCAGGTTTTAGAAGTGAGTGCCGAAACACCCACCGAAACACTGATTAATGATGCCTTGCTGGTACACACCACCGGCGATGCTGTTGCAGGCGGTGCACCGGTAACCGACCTTGTTTTGCAGACGGCTGCAAACAAACTACAAACCATATATACAGGGTTTCATGCAAGCCCGCCTACCTACACCAGTGCGCAGGTTACTACACAAAAAAATATTGTAGTGGCTTTGTATAACCAAAATGTGGGTTATATGAAAGGTGTGGCAAATGTGGCGGCTGTAACTGCCGGAGATATTACCGCAGGTAATGTGGTAGTAACCCGTTGCGGGTTTAAATTAAAAAAGAAAGGGGTTAGAGGAACCAAAACATTTAAAGGTACTTCTACTGTTGCGGGCAAGATTGATGTTAGTACCAAAGCTGCCGGACCCCGTGCAACCTATATCCGCGAGTACGGCGTTACGCCTACTAAAGATGTGCCACCGGTTACGCCCAATCCTGAATATTTAATCAGTATTACGGCAGATATGAGTATTACCAATCTGAAAAGCGGTAACATTATAGCTATTCGCGAAGCTATTATTGTACCCGTACCCAAGAAAAAGAAAACAGGCACAGGTACCGGCACAAGCAGTCCACCTTTGGGTGCAAGGTCTATAACCCCAAACACCAGTACCGATGCAAAAAAGGCGGTTTTTACCGATGGTGCTGTACACTATATCTTTGGTAACTGGATATATGTAACTGTTAAGTAAACAACCCTAACATCTAATGCTAAATGCACGACTTTAACCCCTAAAGTCGTGCATTTTTTGTTTAAGATTATGTTCTTAGCGCATACTATGATGCTTGTAACGCATACTATCATAAACTTATGCTATACTATGATGAACTTAGCGCATACTATGATGCTCGTAACGCATACTATCATGCTCGTAACGCATACTATCATGAACTTAGCGCATACTATGATGCTCATAACGCATACTATCATGAACTTATGCTATACTATGATGAACTTATGCTATACTACGATGAACTTAGCGCATACTATCATGCTCATAACGCATAACTTCATAACCGTAACGCTGTTACTTATGTTTTTGCCAATAGAGAAAGGCATCTTATTTTCTTTTTATTTCTTGTTCCGCCACCCATTTTGCATTCATATTTATACAACTATCCAATGAAATGTGTAGTTCCTCTGCTTTTTTTTCAACATTTCTAAGCCACTCTTTGCTATTTTTAATAGCAGCTTTTAAAGCCTCTACTCTTTCGTTAAATATCTCCTTCTCTGTTTTTCTTGGCGGAGGATCATTTTTGTGTTTTTCCCAAAAAACATATTCAGCATTTAATTGTAAAGAAGAATCTATACTAATGCCTTTATCTTTTGCTTGATGTTCAATTTCATGAAACCATTCCCCATTATTTTTAATGGTTAGTTTTATTTGTGTTATTTCTGAATTTTTTTTGCGTTTTTTTTTCATTATCTCATATCCTTCAACACCATTCTTATACATAAAATACACATCATCTATAAATCCCCAACCTATATCTTTTAAAGTGGCCTCAGTTGACATAATAAATACAAAATCATTTTTTTCTAAAGATTCTTTTAGATCAGAATCGGTAGGATTACCTGTTTTTACTTCATAGGTATATAATTCCTTATTACAATACCATAAGTCGGGTTTTAGAACAGATTGTTTAGGTAAATTAAGGAAATACATTATCTCTTGTGGATATAGATCACTTATTTTTCTTTCCGTATTATATGAATACGATAGTTTATTATAGTACCAAAACTCTGATTCCGAAAATGAATATTTGGGCAAATCTTGGAAATACATTGCCATCCAGTAGCTATCAGAAACAGTTAGAACACGGGGTTTGTAATAATTTGCAGTATCCCATTTTGTAATAGGATAAGCCATTTTAAAATGCGGCAAATCAAAAAGGGTATTCATTCCGCTTTCTATATCACCGTCCGGCCAACGAAGGGTATCACTTATTTGTAAATTACTATAATCAAATTTTGACAACTTTTTACCTGATACACGCTCCATATAACGAGAAAGTGAATCGAAAGCGATATAAAGCCCATATATACTCCAATGTGTGCCTGTTTTAGGATACAAAGGGTATTTCATTGATGGTTTAAGCTGAACAAATAGTTTGTTAAAATCAAAAAAGTGTATACCTGTATTTTTTGCCGTTTCAATATATTTAAGATAGTTAGTTTTTTTAGAAAACGCATCGTAAGGAGAAGGAATATATTCCGGATAGAAAGTAGCCTTACTAGGAGCAAATAGGAGAGCAAAATGTATTCCTTTTTTTTCTAAAGTATCTTGTATAAACTTTAGTTTATTAAACCGATTCCTTATTTCTTCGTCTCCCACATAATCCATCCCTGCATATGCTTGAAGGTATTTTAATTCATAAAGAAAACGATCTTTACCAGCAACAACATCTTTGGCAAAAACTTTTTTAAATAAGGAATAATGTAATTGATCGTTAAGTCTCACAAAAAAATTACGAAACCCAAAGTTATCATTAAGGTATTTTTCTTTTGATTGAGAATAAACCCCACTAAACCAATCCCGCGTACTTAAATTAATGTCTTTTGCCACTATTACATCTCCTGAAAGATCATATTCAACAAATACATCATATTTTTTTTGCACTATAGGGATAAACATGACAATAAGAACTGAAAAAATCAGAATGGTATTTATTCTATTGTTTTTACCTTTCAATTTAAAATCTAAAATAAATAAATGGGTTAAACGTAGATGCGGTAATTAAAGCAATACATATTATTAATAAAAAAATTGAAAGAATAGTATAGATAATACTCTCTGTAACGGAAAGAGAACCAAAATAAATACGTTGCTGAATTTTTTCAAAAGGATGATTAAAGGATATAAAAAAAGAAAAGAAAATTGCTAAGAATAGAAATGTATAAAGTTGCGGGATATTAAAATCAATAGCTGTTTGCGGCCTGCTAAAACAAAACATGGCTTTAATAAAACCAAATGCTTTACCAATACTTTCCTCTCTAAAAAACACCCACCCAAAATTTACTAGTGCAAAAGTTATAAGCAACGAAGGCCACTTGCCAATAGTTTTTAGAAAACTGCTGTAACTTGTTCTTTCCAAAATCAAAAAAGCACCATGATAAATACCCCAAGCAATAAATGTCCATGCAGCACCATGCCAAAAGCCAGAAAGTACAAATACAATCCATAAATTAAAATACAACCTTAAATTACTGTTAACGCGGTTTCCGCCAAGTGGTATGTATAAATAATTGCGCATCCATGTACCAAGCGTAATGTGCCAACGCCTCCAAAAATCTGTAATACTTTGTGAAGTGTAGGGATTATTAAAATTTTCAGGAAACCGAAAACCCATCATTTGCCCTAAGCCTATTGCCATATCAGAGTATCCCGAAAAATCAAAATATATCTGCATAGTGTATGATAAAGCCCCAAGCCATGCTATTCCACTGCTTAGAGTATTTACGTCTACATGATATATCAAATCAGCATAAGCACCAAGTGTGTTGGCAATAATAACTTTTTTAGATAAGCCGATTATGAAACGATGAAATCCTTTTAAAGCAAGGTTGTAAGTAAATGTTTCAAAACGATTGGTTATTTGATGTGCAATTTGTTGGTAGCGAATAATAGGGCCTGCAATTAATTTTGGAAAGAGTATGATGTATAACTGATAATGTAAAAAGTTAGTTAAAGGCTTATGCTCTTTACGGTAAACATCTACTACATAGGTTAAACTCTCAAAAGTATAAAATGAAATCCCAATAGGAAGAATAACATTTAAAAGCCCAATGGGTTTTATACCTGCTACTAAAAGCGCACCATTAAAATTGTCTATAAAGAAGTTACAGTATTTAAAATAAAATAGCAACCCAACATTCATGCATACCGAAATAACCATTAGGATTTTTCTTTTAATTTCGTTACTACTGCTATCCATAATCTTAACCAAAACGAAATCGAGTAGCGTCGTACTAAGGATAACAAAAATAAATTTTGGCGCACCCCAACTGTAAAA
>CAJCJB010000349.1 GCA_903970545.1 Candidatus Saccharimonadota bacterium
TTTGTCATGGCAAAACCCCCTGTGTAATAGTGCTTAAATACCAATGTTATAGAGGATTACAAGGGTTTTGTCTCCTCCTATCTAATGCAATATTCGGGTTAGGTACTGCAAGGTGATCTTTTCACTTGAAGCAAAACCTTAAGTTTTAATGGTTAGGGGTGATATATACTAATCTCATAATTGTTCTGACGTGGAATCTCCTTTTTTCCCGAAAAGATTATTGAAAAGAAGTTAAGAACCTTTAATCTTTACAAAATAAATACTTTGTACTGAGTATCTATAATTAATTTGTCTATTACTATTTACAACACCTCCTAAAAATAGATTTTGTAAAAAAACGTAATTATAACCGTCAAAAAATAGATAAAGTATATAGACAAAAACACCTTGGGTAACAACTTCTCATTCATTAAAATACTACTTCCTCTGTTTTTTATTTTTTGCTCAGGCTCTTCTGCTTCTAATTTTGCTCTCAATGAAAAAACATAACTAGGAAGAAATTTCTCAAGTGACTGAATCAGAGCATAATTTAAAAAATTAAGTTTTTTGTAAGAATTTATAACTTTTAGCCAGTCATACGAGATTAATATCCCGATAAAACCAAGTGAAGCTATAAATGGTATGTAATATATTTCTATTTTTATTAATTTGGGTGAATTGGCAAGCACAGAAACGAGTATAGTATTAATTCCTATGAAAACACTGTTAGATGCACCCCTTCTTTCTTCAATTTTATGCGAAGAATCAACTAAAAGCTTATATTGTTCAATCATGATATTTTTGTTGCTAGAGGATACTTCACGCTCACCTTGGTAAGTTACATCAACAGAACCATTAATTAAATCTTTGGATATCCTATCGAGTATCAATTTACTATTTATTTCTTCCATAATTTCTCTCTTTTTTACTTGCCTACCCATCTATAAAACATTTTTCTCTCACGCTCTATAAGCTCACGCTTATTTTGATTCTTATAATATTTTTTAGAAATTTTTTTAATTAAAGCCAGTAAATAGCCTGCCGAATGATATTTCTTACCATCTTTTCCTATACCCCATGGATTGCTTGCTTCTTTAACCAAAGTAGAAATATAATTCTCTCCTACATTATTGAATAATTTTTGTTTTTCTTTCCTGCGGAACGCTCTATGCCAATTTTGCTTATCTTTTCTTTCAGATTGACGACATGCATTACCCAAAAAATATTTTTTCCTAATACTACGAGTCATAAAAATAGCTTCTTTTATTTCTTCTTCATCTTCATCCAAGAGACCTTTCATGTATTCACCAATAGAAAAACTGTCACCTTCATCTTCAATCGTTTGTTGGCAATCTTTTTTAGTAAGCCCCTCGTTTTCCATACAGCGATTCGAAATATGGTTAGATAGTTGATAGTAATGGAGTTTACAAAGCGATGTTTTCATAGGAAAATTGAGCGATTTTTGGCATAAAAATACGTAAAATTTTATCTCAAGTTTACTGCAAAGCCTTACAAACACGCGCTAATTAACTGACAGATAATTTTATCAATTTTAACAAAAAAATTGAAGTCATATTTCGAATTGCTGGATAACACTAGGTATACGAATTCAACTGAGCGTTTTTTTCTGGGCTACTTAAATCTTTATATCAATTAAATGTGCCTATTAGAATGAGTTTGTTTGTACTAATGACATAAGCCTTGTAACAAGCACCCAATATTTAAGTTTTGCAATTTTTCAATGGACAAAGGCCTGTTGATTATCATACAAGCTGGTCTTTAATTGCTTTAATTTCCCGCATTAATTCTAGTTCAAGTTCTGTTTCTGTTGGTAAATGGAACTGGTACTTATTAGCAAAAATCTGCTTGGCTTTATCTCCAAGTGTATATCTTACCATAGCATCATTCTTTTCAGTACATAAAACTAAGCCTATGGTAGGATTGTCATTTTCTTGCTTAATTTCTTGGTCAAAGTAATTGACATAAAGCTGCATTTGTCCTAAGTCCTGGTGCGTTAGAGCATGGGTCTTAATGTCGATAATTACGTAACATTTCAATATAACATGGTAAAATACTAAGTCGGCATAAAAATAATCACCATCAATGGTTAGACGCTTCTGCCTTGCTATAAAAGCAAATCCCTTTCCTAATTCAAGCAAAAACTGCTGTAAATTAGCTATAATTGCACTCTCAAGCTTAGATTCCACCAATAAATGTGATTCTGGTAACCCTAGAAATTCCAATACTACAGGTTCTTTTATTGCATCCTCAAAGTTATTAACCTCCTGGCCCCTATAAGCTAGTTCTAGTAACCCTTGGCGATTCTTACTTTTACATAAGCGATGAAATAACAAACTATCTATTTGACGTTTTAACTCCCGGAGAGACCAGTTGTTTTTAGCAATCTCTATTTCGTAGAATTTCCTTGCCTCTGGTATCTTGATTTTGATTAATTCCCTATAATGACTCCAGGAAATGTTTGGATGAAATTCAGGTAAATAAGATTTCCGAGACAGTGTATCGGAATTTTGCTTTTCAGTATCTAACGAAAATACAAGATAAAATTTCCTTGCATTTTCTAATGTATCTACCCCAAAGCCACGCTGGTATTTCAACTGTAGCTTTGCAGATAATGTTTTAAGAATGGATTTCCCGTATTCAGCTCTGATTGCCCCACGTTGTTCTTCTTCAACAATGCTTTGGCCAATAAGCCAATAAATATTAACCATTTCAATATTAATTGAACGCTGAACATTTTGGCGTGCTGTATCAATATGATCTGAGATCCGTTGATAGAGCTGCTCAATGCTTCTTTCATCTTTGATTTTACTCGTTTTTAAACTTAAAGACTTAGTCTCCATATAATATTCAAACGCTATTTTTTTAACTTTTAGGTTGTAATTAATATCAATCTTATATCTAA
>CAJCJB010000350.1 GCA_903970545.1 Candidatus Saccharimonadota bacterium
TTTACTTTGGAAAACTGATAAGTTAATGGTATACAATTTGTCATGGCAAAACCCCCTGTGTAATAGTGCTTAAATACCAATGTTATAGAGGATTACAAGGGTTTTGTCTCCTCCTATCTAATGCAATATTCGGGTTAGAGAAGCAGATAATATTTTTATACTTGATTACTCTTTAATTGTTGAGTATCATCAGGCATTGTTCCACTAAAACTTGAAATTTCTCCAGACTAAAATTTCAAGTTGTAGTGCCCTAAAAAATGTTTTTATCCTCTGTAACCAGCATAAGTACTGGCTTTCAGTTTTTTAGCTTACCAACTTGGGTAAACATAGAATAGATTCTTATAACGATCGTAATGCCTAGAGGCCATTCAAAACCAGGGGGAAAGTAAAGTTTTACTAAAAAATTCCTGGTCTTCTTCAAAAATATATTAGAAAATAATATTCTAGCGCCTAGAATATATTTTATCTTTGCTTGATGTAACTGACAAATTGATTTTATATGTCTGACAATACTAAGATTTATCAATTTAAGGTACGTCTTAAAAATATAAGTCCTATGATCTGGCGTAGATTCTTAATTCAAAGCAATAAAACTCTTAAAGATTTACATTACGTTATTCAAATACTAATGAGTTGGACAGATTATCATTTAAATGAATTTATTATAAAGGGGCAAAGATATACTATTCCAAATATGATAGGGAATCATTCAGCTTGTGGAAAATATGGATCAGATGTTAAGCTAGAAGAGTTTAAGTTTAGAAAAAACGAAAAGTTTTTGTATATGTATGACTTTACAGCAGGTTGGGAATTTGAAGTTCGCCTTGAGGAGATTAATTCTCCTCAGCCCAAGAAGATTTATCCTATTTGCATTTCTGGTAGTGGCGCTTCTCCCGAGGAAGAATGTGGTGGGCCACATAGATTCAATGAACTTAAGGAACATTGGCTAATAGGAGCTGATGACATTTTATCAGAATTTTTAATAGCTTTGGCTGATGACAAAAATTCTGATAAAATGATAAGTGAGGTTTTTGATATGTATGAATTACGAGAAGCCTCTTATTGGTTAAATATTAATAAATATGAGCGTAAGGAAATAAACAAATTTTTAATGCTATATGCCAAAAACGACGATCGTTGGCAAGAAGCATTTGCGGAGGTAGTTTACCTATGAAAATATTAGTACAAGTTATAGTAGATCATGAAAATGGTGATCCTGCTATCATAAAACCTATTGTAGAATTTAAAAGAGAGGATTTAGCTTTAGGTACGTTAGGATTAACAATAGGAGAATCAAAGTTATTGTTAAAAAATGTGCAATCTGAATTGATTTCTCAACAAGTAGAGCAATATATTTTCAAGCATAAAACCTGTAACCAATGCCATAAAGAACTTAAGATTAAAGGTTATACGGAAATAGCATATAGAACATTATTTGGTAAGCTTAAATTATCAAATCCAAGACTATACGCATGTTCTTGCAATAAAGAGAGTAAGAAAAGGAGTTTCAGTCTTTTGTCGTCAGTATTGTCTGAAAGAATTGCTCCTGAATTACAATATTTACAGGCAAAATGGTCATCTTTGGTATCTTATGGTATGACATCAAATATTCTTGAAGATGTATTGCCTATGCATGCCAATATCTCCAGCATATTTTACACTACGCATAAGGTAGCAAAAAGACTAGATGCAGAAATAAGCGAAGAAAAATATTGTTTCATTAATGGCTGTGAAAATGAATGGAATAAATTACCTTATCCAAATTCGCCTTTAACGATAGGAATAGATGGCGGCTATATTCATGCTAGAGAAGGTAGTAACAGAAAAGCTGGATGGTTTGAAGCTATTGTGGGAAAAAGTTTGCATGAAACTCACCCATCGAAACGTTTTGGTTTTGTATGTAAATATGATGATAAACCAAAGTCTAGACTGAATACAATGCTACAGAAACAAGGCTTTCAAATGAATCAAGATATTGTATTTTTATCAGATGGAGGGGATACAGTACGGGATCTGCAACAAAATATAGCACCTTACTCGGAACATTTGCTAGACTGGTTTCATATTACAATGAGAATAACAGTAATGAAGCAAATGGTTAACGGCCTACTACCAGATAATTATAGGGATCAGTTGGATAAGCAATTAGAAAGTATAAAATGGAATATATGGCATGGTAATGTTAATAAGGCCTTGGATAAGATAAGTTCATTTTCTGACGATTGTTATGAGGAAGAATTAGATAAAGATAGCAAAAAACATAAGCTATGGAAATACGCAGATGAATTTTATACCTATATAGAATCAAACAGATACTATATTACTAATTATGCAGAAAGACACAGATATGGTGAAATCATTTCTACATCCTTTGTAGAAGCCACAGTTAACGAGGTAATTAGCAAAAGAATGGTTAAAAAACAGCAAATGAGGTGGACACAAGAAGGAGCACATCGAATGATCCAAGTCAGAATTGCTACTCTTAATAACGAACTAAGGGATGAATTTTGTCGATGGTATCCAAATATGAATAATGTTAATGACAACCAAGTATTACAGAGTGCTGCATAGCGTAGTAATAGTTTTTTAATGTAAAGGCAGATGCTAAGTTTACACTACTCCATAATCGAATTGTACTATAGTACAATTAAACTGAAGTATTATTGTACTTAGCAAAATATCCTGACAAGTAGTACAATTAATAAAAATATCAGATTTTTTTGTACTTTTGTAGTACTATCCAATTTTTAAGATAAATTTGTACTAAGGATACTATGAAAATTGGATATGCAAGAGTAAGCAGCAGTAATCAGGATTTAGAATTACAAAAAGAGGAACTACTGAAGGCAGGATGTAAAAAAATATATAGCGAATCAGTTAGTGCTAAAGATAATAACCGAACTGAGCTAATGGCAATGATTGAATCATTACGTACAGATGATATTATAGTAGTTTATAAAATTGATAGGATTGCAAGATCTCTAAAAGGACTGATTGAAATTATAGAATTATTGAATGAAAAAAGCGTAGATCTTATATCCCTTGATTCTGGAGATAGAGTGGATACTACTTCACCTATGGGTAAAGCATTTTTTCAAATAGCTGGCGTTTTTGCAGAATTAGAACTGGGGATGATAAATTCAAGGACTAAAGCTGGGATAGAGAAAGCTAAACTTGACGGTGTAAAATTTGGTAGAACCACTGGTAGCAAAAATAAAAAGACACCAGATAAAGTTGAAAGAATAAAGATTTTTCTTAAAGCCGATAAAGAGTTACGGCTGGATTAGCAAAGAACTATCTGTGAGCAAAAAAACAATATCAGACATAAAAAAGTCTATATCATAAGGAAGATTTTACCCCCTGGTTTTGAATGGTCTCCAGGTAGGTAAAAAACGTTATAATCGCTTCCCCGTTGATTGTCTTATATTCCTTGGCGTGTAGAAACATTTTTTCCAAATCTAATGCTCCTAACCCGAATATTGCATGAGATGAATTTTAGGTCATAGTTGGATAAAATTTTAATATTAAAAACTAGCTTGGAAGGAAAATTTTATTCAAAATCTATATAAAGTCAGTAATTTTCAGATTTTAGACGTAATTCCCCCATA
>CAJCJB010000351.1 GCA_903970545.1 Candidatus Saccharimonadota bacterium
TTTGTTTTTAATGGGATGTGCCTTCAGTTACTTTATGGTGTTTCCCCTCACGTGGAACTTCCTTGCCCCTTATGCCGTTAGCGGAGATGTGAAGAATTTAATTTCGTTTGATTCGTATGTATCTAATCTAACTACGTTAACCCTTGCTTTCGGCTTGGTGTTCGAGATGCCCGTAGTGGTTTATTTCCTTAGTCGTTTGGGTTTACTAACTCCCGCTTTTATGCGCAAATACAGACGGCATGCTATTGTGGCGATATTAGTGCTTGCTGCTTTTATTACCCCAACCTCTGATATACCAACCATGATGGCGGTGTTTGTGCCGCTGTATATGCTATATGAAGCCAGCATATTTGTTTCGGCTTACGTAAATAAAAAGCATTACTCAGTCTAAATGAATGCCGTTATTATAGTAGCAGGAGGCGCGGGTAGCCGGATGAACACGGAAATACCAAAGCAACTGATTGAAATAAATAACAAACCCGTTATTGTTTACAGCATTGAGAAATTTCTTGCTTTTAATAAAGACATACAAATAATTATCTCCTTGCATAAGGACTACTTTGATTTGTTCGAAAAGATAAAAGTAAAGTATATCTTAATTAATATAGAAGTAGTACAAGGAGGAGAAACTCGTTTTCAATCGGTTAAGAATGCCCTGGACCTTTTAAATAAAGAAGTAACTATTGTTGGTGTGCATGATGCGGCAAGACCATTGGTTAGCCTGCAAACTATACAAAATGCTTTTGCTATTGCAGAAAAAGAGGGTGCTGCCATTCCTGTTATTGGTATGAATGAATCGTTGCGTGAAATAAGTGATAACAATTCTAAAGCTGTTGACAGAACTAAATTCAAAATAGTACAAACCCCGCAATGTTTTAAAAAGAATAATTTACTTGAAGCATACCAACAACCTTACAACCCTTTGTTTACGGATGATGCCAGTGTAGTTGAAAAAGTTGGGCATAAAATTACCTTAACCGAAGGCAATAAGGAAAATATAAAAATTACGTATCCACAAGATATATTGATAGCTGAAACACTTTTAAAATAAATGTTAGATTGTTATGATATAGCCGAGAAATTGCGGCTTACCTCCAAGCTGATGGAGTTGCATGATGGAAATGAATTCAAGATAAAATCATTAGCCGGCGCGGCATTCCGCTTATCTAAAATGCACTTAGCTCCCGAAGATTTTACTGAAGAGAAAGTTGCACAACAGGAAGGCATAGGCAAAAGCATTGCTAAAACTATTGTAGAGATTGCCCATGCAGGTACGTCAAAAGAGTTAGATAAACTACTTGGTGAAACTCCTGCCGGTGTGGTTGAAATGCTTTCTATTAAAGGTATCGGACCTAAAAAGGTAAAACAACTTTGGAAAGAACTGGTAGTTGAAAGTCCTGGTGATTTGTTGTATGCTTGTTATGAAAACAGATTAGTTGATTTAAAAGGCTTCGGACAAAAAACGCAGGAAAGCATCAAGCAAAGTATTGAGTTTATGCAGGTTGCCAGTGGTAAAGCGCACTATGCCACTGTGGAAGAACTGGCTGATGGTTTTGTAGAAGAGTTAAAAGAATTGCAATATGTTTCTAATATCAGTTTAACCGGAGATATTTATAGAAAGAATGAAACGCTAAGTAGTATAGATATCTTAATTGCATCCGATGAAGTGTTTGAACAGGAGTTCAAAAGTCCGCTACCCATAAACCTTATATTTGTTACAGAGGAAGAATTCTATTACGAGTTAGTAAAAACATCTTCTGCATCCGAACATTTAACTAAAATTAAATTTGACTCGCTTACCGATAAAAACTTCTTGTCAGAAGAAGATGTTTACAAAGCATTGAATCAATCCTACTTTATTCCCGAATGGCGGGATGGTTTGTTTGACGAGGAGATTCAAAAGAAATACCCAACCCATTTAATTGAAGAGAAAGATTTAAAAGGGATTCTGCATAACCATAGTACCTATAGTGATGGTGCTAATACATTGGAAGAAATGGCAACTTATTGCAAAGAGTTAGGCTATGAATACTTTGGTATTGCCGACCATAGCAAAAGTGCCACCTATGCAAACGGGTTAAAAGAAGACAGAATAGTTACTCAGCATAAAGAAATAGATGAGTTAAACAAAAAGTTAGCACCCTTTAAAATCCTAAAAGGAACCGAGTGCGATATTTTATATGATGGTTCATTAGATTATTCTAATGAAGTTCTTTCAGCCTTTGATTATATAGTTGCGTCCATCCATCAGCACTTTAAAATGGATGAAGAAAAAGCAACTGCCCGTTTAATTAAAGCTATCGAAAACCCTTATACAACTATTTTAGGTCACCCTACAGGGCGTTTATTATTAGGTCGCCCGGGTTATCCTATTAATCATAAAAAAGTAATTGATGCCTGCGCAGCTAATAATGTAATAATGGAATTAAATGCACATCCTTATCGTTTGGATATAGATTGGCGATGGATACCGTATTGCGTAGAAAAAGGTGTAAAGATTTCTATTAATCCCGATGCACATGAAAAGAAAGGTTTTCACGATATGCACTTTGGAACTTGTGTTGCCCGTAAAGGGTTACTAACCAAGGATTATTGTTTTAATGCCCTTGGCTTAGCTGAGATAGAAAGTTATTTAAAAAATGCTTAAATCACTAAATATTCAGTTATAAGTTCTTTTAGGCGGTAATCCACCAAAACTGTCCAATAACAAAATGATAAGCGGTAAGCGGTTTTACTTTAATTAACCATAATTTCGGCATACTTAATTATAAACTATGTTGGTATGCCTGTAGATAGAAATACGTTTACGCTGCTAAGAATACCTTTTTCGTTTTTCTTAATCCCATTGTTTTTATTTGCGCTTAGTCAGGCGGCAACTATTGTGGTTTTTAAGGCTGTCATTTCGTTTATTATTATTCATCTGTTGGTATATCCTGCCAGCAATGGTTATAACAGTTATGTAGATAAAGATACCCACCCCATTGGTGGGTTAGAGAAGCCCCCGCTGCCTACAAAAGCCCTATTTTATGTTACGCTAATTATGGATGTGTTGGCGGTAGCACTGGCTTATATACTTGTAAATTCTTTATTTGCCATTTGTGTGTTGCTTTACATAGCGGCATCAAAGACGTATAGCTCTAAGCAAATAAGGTTAAAGAAATATCCTTTTATTGGATTTCTGGTGGTTATAGTTTTTCAGGGAGCATTTACCTATTACATGGCTTCGGTAGGTATAACTGGAAATGTTTTGGTTTTAGATA
>CAJCJB010000352.1 GCA_903970545.1 Candidatus Saccharimonadota bacterium
ACGCTCTTCCGATCTGATACTGAAGTCAACATTCTTCGGAAGAAAATCCTCTCCTATACCTTCGGTGATGTATGGATAGATTTCATTCTTATCGAAGATGCCTGTTTCTTTATACTTCTTAAATACAGAACCATAGGTATCAATACCAAGTATCTTAATGCTGGGGTTCTTTTCTTTCAGGTATTTGCCGGTACCACAAATAGTACCGCCTGTGCCAACACCAACTACCAGGTGCGTAATCTTACCCTCGGTTTGTTCCCATATTTCAGGGCCTGTACTTTCGTAATGCGCCTGAGAGTTTGAAAGGTTATCATATTGGTTAGGTTTCCATGCATTCGGAATTTCGTTTACCAAACGCGAAGACACCGAGTAATAAGAACGTTCATCTTCCGGCTCCACATTGGTAGGACACACCACCACCTCTGCACCAAAGGCACGCAGAGCATCAAACTTTTCTTTGCTTTGTTTGTCGGTTGATGTAAACACACATTTATATCCTTTAATAACGGCAGCAATAGCCAAGCCCATACCCGTGTTGCCCGACGTACCTTCTATAATCGTTCCGCCCGGTTTTAAACGCCCGTCTTTTTCTGCATCTTCAATCATTTTCAACGCCATGCGGTCTTTAATAGAATTGCCGGGGTTAAACGTTTCCACCTTTGCCAGCACCAAAGCAGGTATGTCTTTCGTAATGCGGTTAATTTTTACCATGGGTGTATTACCAATGGTTTCTAATATGTTTTTGCAGTAGTTCATCTTATTATAATTGCGGGGCAAAGTTATAAATTATGAGTTATGAATTATGAGTTGTATTTAACTTATAACTCTTAACTTATAGCTTAAATAAGGGCGTTCCGTTGGTTACAACGGCGGGCTTTACGCGCTGCACGGCAGCTTGCTGCAATCCCATAACGCGAAACATATTAGGATGGCTTTAATTAATTTTTATGGAGGGAAATCTGACCACAAGGAATAATATAATTGCTATTCAGAGTAGTAAGCTTCAGCGATAAAATTGATTGATTTTCAATCGAAGTTATTAGTTCAATACTTACTGGGGAATTATATTTCATATCCGTAAGTGTGCCAAAAGTAACGACACAGCTTTCATTTGGATTAATAATTTTATCTCTAAAAACTACACCAAATTCGCTCCGAAACCGGGGAAATTCGCTCCAAAATTGGGGGATTTCGATTCAAAATTAGGGATTTTCGATTCGTACTTGGGGAATTCCGATTGGAAATTGGGGAGTTTCGTTCCGAAATTAGGGGATTTCGCTCCGTAATCAGGAAGTTTCCATTCGTAATTGGGGGATTTCGTTCCGAAATTGGGGAGTTTCGAATCGAAATTGGGTAGTTTTGCTCCGAAATATACACGTTGCGCAGCTTAACAAGGTTGGTAATTACACTATTATCAGTATTTTAGTTACAAGTTAGTCTTTTTTGATGGGTTTAGCGTTGGGTTTGCAATTATATCCAATCTATCAGTTGTTGGGTTTTGGCAGCATTATCAAATGCATGCAGGGCTTGCTTTCTAAGGTTTATTAAATGGGGTGTATATTCTTGTTGAAAGGTATTGTTTATTGCCTCAATCATTTCACTGGGGGTATTTTTTACCATACAGGTTTGTTGCAAGTTGGTACCTGCCAGCATTTCCTCATTACAAGTGCAGAACCTGCCGCTGTACAAAACGTTTAGTAATTTTAATTTCAATCCTGTTGGTTGATGCGTGTATAAACAATGTATATGTGCATCTTTTAGTAAGGTTTGCATCTCTGCCTCGCCTAGGTTTGCTTTAATTTGTATATGTGTATAGGGTTTTATCCAATTATATATCTCTGCATTGGGATTTAATCCGGCAATGATTACTGGATGTTGTATTTTAGAGAACACATTTTTAATCAGGTACTCCACAGCCTTTATGTTTTCTGCTACCTGAAGATTTCCGTTATACAAAATGTAATCTCCTTTGCCCTCTTTAATCTTTACTTCATCAAAAGCATGAAAGCTGGGCAGGTACTCTACTTTCTTAGTTGGAAATTGACTATGCAAATAATCCCTATCAGCAGTAGAAACCACCAGCATTAAATCGGCATCAACCAATTGCTTTTGGAAGTTGCACAGTTTACGTGCTTCCAGATTAAAATACAATTTCTTTATTGGATTTCTCTCTGATTTTGCCAGATGTGAATAATAGTCATGCTCTATATTACTCTCGCGATATATTTTAAAGCGATTAACCAGACGTTTATCATTCAGGAAATAGCAGGTATGCAGTCCTTCAAATAAAATGGGGTATTTATCTTTCAGTAAATTAGTTATCAGTTGTTCAGAATTTCTTGATTTAATAATAAAGGGAAGAGATGAAAACTGATTTATAAAAGAAGTATTGCGTTTGTAATAATACACTTTACTGCAATAGTTCTCTAATTCCTTTTGTTCGCCTCTTCCATACTCAAAACAATGCAGAATAATTTTTACACCTGCTTTATGCAGGTTCTTTAGTTTGTAAAATACATCAATTACTCCTCCATAATTAGCAGGGTAAGGCACATCAAAAGAAATTATGTGAAGATGTTTTTCCAATTACTTGTCTTTTATTTCTTTTATCAAATCAATCCAAACCTGCTTTTCTTTTTCCCAACTGTTTTCCTGCGCAGCTATTTTGGTGTTGGCTTTCCATACAGCATAATCAGCAGAAGTAAGCATGTAGTTTATTTTGCCTGCAATATGTTTGGCATCATGCTCTTCAATGCAAATACCAACTTTGTACCTATCAATAAAAGATTTAATCTCCTTTAGCGGACTTGCCAATACCGGAACTCCAGCATATATATAATCAAAGAGTTTATTGGGCAGGCTGTACTGGTAATTAATGTTAGTTGCCTTATCAAGCGATAAACCAATATCGGCATTGCACGTGTATTGATAAAGTTCTTCGGGTTTCATCTTGGGTAAAAGAAATACTTTGCCTTTCAGACTTTCTTCGGCTGCCATTTTCTCTAACAGGCAAATAACATCTCCTCCGCCAATAATTAACAGAATAGCATTATCAATATAGTGCATTGCATCAACCGCTTCTTCGGCACCGCGCTGCACGTTTATGCCTGCACCCTGCAAAAGAATTATCCTTTTATCAGTAGGCAAGTTTAATTCAGTTCTTGTTTTTATCCTGCCAACCGAAATTTTATCAGGTATGTTTCTTACAACTTTAAAAGATGTTTTATATTTCTGCGTAAACCAATTGGCAATGCTTTGGTTCACCGTTATGCAATAAGTTAGTTTGGGTACTATGGTTTTCTCTAAGCTCTCCCATATTTTCTTTTTAAGGGGAGTTTGTTGCAGTTCGGGGACTTCACAAAATATCTCGTGACTATCATAAACCAACGCACATTTTCTCCGTTTACTGAAATAATAGTTGGGTAACAAGGTATCTAAATCATTTGCCACCAGTAAACTTGCTTTCTTCTTTCGCAAAAAGAAAAATAAACGGATGGTAAACTCGGCATAAAATGCAACTCCTTTCTCAAACCATAATTTCATGCGATGGGTTTGGTAGGGTCTTTTATCTAATGGAAGAGAGTTTTTTAAAACTCGACCCACTAATGTAATTTCGAAACCCTGCTCGCGCAGAACCATGCAGGTTTTATGCACACGCTGGTCGGTTACTAAGTCATTTATAACGGAAACAATGGCTTTGGGCATAGCTTAATCTTGCAAATAACGCAGATTTGAGCATCAATATTACAAAAACGCTTTTAATTTTAATATGAGTGTCCCATTCGTTGATTGCAACGGCAGGCTTTACGCGTTTCATAATAGCTTGCTACAATCCCTAATGCACAATAACCAAACCAATATCTTTATTCTTAGTATGTTTATATTATAAATACCCTCATTTAAGCTGCTTGCTCACAATATTAGCTACTCCGCCAAAAATCTTTGCGTTTTTTGAAGGCACTGAGGTTTGTTGAGAAAACATCAAATCGTGTGCAGACGTAACCATCGGAACGCCCCAATAAGTTTAAAGTATGGCCACTTTAATATATACAAACAAATCGTACATGGCTTGGGTATCAGTTTTGCAGTATTCAACCAGGTTTGTTTTTAGCTCTTGTTTGGCAAATAAGTCGGGTTCTTTCAAATAATCATCGTACTTATAAGAAGCCAGCAAGCCAGATTTAATAGGTAAGTCATCAAATATGCTTTTGCCAAACACGCTCTCGTATATTTTTTTTAAAGACATAGAGCCTTTGGTTAGCGGATGGTAATACCAAAGGTTGGTAAACACATCGCTAAAATCTATAAACTTGTTTTTTAGTGCATCAATCTGCTTTTTGTATTCGGGGAAATGTTTTACCACCGCACTAAGCGCCTTTAATTCCTGCGCGGTATCAAACACCAAAATGTTGTTTACTTTATCGGCTTGCACTATCAGTTTATCCAGCAAAGCTTTTCCGGCATAGCTGTTCTCTTCCTGAAAAAAGTAATCGTGCACAGGCTGCTCATTATCATTAGCCAAACTATGCCACGAGAATAAAAAGGGCATTGCCTCAAAGGGTGTAGTGCCTTTGTACTGAGGCACCGCAGGAGCATACATCTCGGCATCAAAAAAAGCAAGCGGGTATTTTATTTTAGCATAAAACTTTTGCAAGGCGGGTTTATCTATAATCTCTGAATGGTTTTTGTATGATTGCACCATCAGTTTGGTTTTGCCCGTAAGCTCTTCTTCGGGTATGTAGTAAACGGTTTTAAAACCCTTCTCAAACCAAACCTGTGCCTGCTTTTTAGATATTCCCGAAAACTCAAAGATGTTATTGGTGGGTTCATGTTTCCAGCAAGTACCATAAAAGTCGCATTGGTAAGGCGCAAAACACTTCTCCCCTATCTCAACCTTGGGCAACACATCTTTATCAATGGTGTTCTTTGCCTGTTGTATGTGGTATTTTATAAAATCAACATTCTTTTCGGCATCTTCTTTTACTGATTTTATCCTGAACAATGCCTGTACATCCAAACTATCCTGCAAGATGTATTTATCGTTCATTGTTACCAGATAAATATCTTCTAAATTTATATTATTAGATAACACATAATACTGCAAGGCAGCATCCATCACATAGGCAGCACTTATTTTTAAAGAGCTTTTTACTTCATAAGCATACCATTTACCGCCTTCATTCACTAAAATATCAAGGGCAATAAGCACGCCATCATGCACAAAAGCAGCTTCGTAAATTACTTTTTGTCCCTGCTCTATTAACTCTTTTGTTTTTTTTACCGAGTCGTTAAACTTAGCAACATGCGTAGGGCTAACATCTACCCCACCCGGAAACAAGTTTTGGGCAAGTACACCTACCTGATACCCGCGATTGAATACAGCCTGCTTCTCTTTAGGCAAAGGGTCTTTTAACTGGTAATGATTTTTATACAGGAAAAATGCCTTGGAACATTGAACAGATTTTAAGAAAGAAGTTTTACTTAGAAGATGCTTTTCGCTCACAAAGCTCATTTATAAAGGCATCACCAAGGGTTTAGGTGCTTTTGTATACTTGCCAAAATTGGCTCCAACGGTTAAACTGTTCATGCTATAACCAGGTGTAGGTCTGGTAAATGCATAACTAAAATTAAATCGGTTAACCTTAAAACCAAATCCTCCTGAAAGACCGGCAAGTCCTTTTTTATCAGGTAAAGAAAGTTCTTCGCGCATTTTATAATTAAAGCCCAAACGGAGAAAAAAGTTTTTGGTAACTACCACTTCAGTAGCCACAATAAAGTGTCTGCCAAGATTATCAAAGAAATTCTTTACCGGCGTTGCCTTAATAGGTTGATTGGTAAAAGGGTCAACAGTCGGTGTAGGATTATTAGGGTCAGTATAGGTTAGCGTCCAAATATTCAAATAATCATATGTAGCTATCAATCTAAAAGGGGCACGCTTAAACTGTTTAGAGGCTCCCAGCAATATATTAAACGGAAGTTTCTCTTGCGGACCACCCGTATATGTTTTCCATTCCTTGCCCACATTTTGCATCACTGCCGATAAACAAAATAATTTGGATGCTTTATTGTAAGTAATCCCTGCATCAATAGCATTACCAACCGAGCTGTATTGTGCATACTTGGAATATAAAGTTTTAACGGTTACTCCATAACTAAGCAACGAATCATGATCATAAGCATACATCAGGCTAAAATTATAATCATTGCCCGTAAACGTACCTGTTTGATTGCCATATTCATCTCTGGCACTAATGGTTCCATAACCCACATCCTGCAAGCCAACAGCAAAATGACCTACATTTTTAAAGCTTTTGCCATAGGCCAAATACCCATAATTAATAGATCCTAAAAAACTAATATAACTACCCGATATGGAGTTACTGGTCTTTTCTGAAAGAAGCGCAGGGTTTTGAAAAGCGGTATTTATATCATCATCTTTTAAAGCGATAGAGCTTCCGCCCAAAGCAGCAGTACGGGCAGGTATAGGTAAATCTAAAAAAGTGTACGAATATAAACCACCTACTTGCGAGAAGCAGAGGGAAGAAACAAAAGACAAGAGACAAGAGACAAAAAGAGTAAAGCTTTTTTTCATTATTTTGAATAACGAAAGATAAATAAAATTATTGTATTCGTTTTTTTAAATATATTATATTGGGTACTCATGTATTCGCTTCGCCAGGCTCCTATGCATTAAATACATATTTCTTTACCCAATGTTTGCCCCATTCTTCTTTCTCCGCATCTGTCCACAAAGTAGGAAAGAATATACGTTTCTGGAAGCGCGGAGGTAGGTATTTTTGCCAGTTAGTACCTCCTGTAGCTGCAATATCTTCCGGGCTTTTATGCAGGTATGCCACCGCTGTTTTATAATGCGCAAGAGGCCAGTTAATATTAACATTAACATCCAAATGTTGCAATGCTTCAATCAGTTTGGTATTCTTTTGGTCTGCTTCAGGAAGTTGCTTATATAGCATCCAAATATTATTACCCTTATACTCTTTTGCCAAAGCAATTATCTGATTTGCATATTTTCCTTCAAACTGCTTTAGGGTTAGCGTCTTTTTTCCGGTAGCTAATTCGGTTGCGCCCTCTTTCCAGTATATGTGTTCAAACATCTTTTCTATCTCCGTATCAGCAGGTACTTCTGCATATTTTCCACGATAATCTTTGTGCATTAAATTGGTGAAAGGTGTAGTGTAAATTTCAATCATTCTGTACTGTGCACTCTGAAACCCACTGGCAGGCAGCAAACTCATCCTGAACTTTAAAAACTGCTCCTTTTCCATACCCTCACTCATAATATCAAAGCTCATGGTAAGCGCATCAAAATAGCGGTTTATACGATTTACACGGGTTAAGAGATAGTCGGCAGTTAAAGCAGTATGATTACAAATTTGTTTATACTCATGTATGCAAAGTTTAAAATACAACTCCGTAATCTGATGGTACATGATAAATATTTCTTCATCAGGTATATTGGTAAGCGGGCTTTGAAGTGATAACAACGTATCTAAATGAATATAATTCCAATAGGTTAAATAATCAGCATAAAGCAAGCCTTCTAAATAGGAGTTTAAATCCTGTCCCATAGCAGCGTACTTCTCATCAAGTAATTTTACTTTTTCAATTATTTCAAGCTTTAGTTCCACTAGTTAAGTATTTTTAACGGATATATATGTTAATATTTGATTTCATTGGGGTTACATAGATTCGAGGTACAAATAAGGTACATTTGAATAATTATATAGGTAGAATTTATATAGTGTATAATTACACCCCGAAAGTAATAAAAAAACCTACTCTATTAATTAATCTGAAAAAGGATTTCTCTGTTTTATCCTTACCCTAAAAAGAAAAACGTATCTTCTATTATATTACCGTTGTAAAATATATCTACTAAGGTGCAGACTTTTTTTAGGTCTTGATTCGGATGGTGAAACCTGATTGCTTTGTTATTTTCCGTAAAGGCTTTTTGAATGACACGAAGGGCTGTTGTTTCCATTTGTTTTTATTTATTGTTGCCATAGCCCTATGCAATTAGTTAACGGTAGTCAATTGTCAATTAACATAGCTGATTTAAGCGAAGGAGTTTACTTTATACAGCTAAATAACGCAGATAAGGTTTATACCAATAAGTTTATTATCAGTAAATAGCAGCTTTTTAAGGGATTAACCGTCTTTTAGGTGCTCATTGCATCAACCGGCATGCTCATTGCATCAACTATCATGCTCATTGCATCAACTATCATGAACATTGCATCAACTATCATGAACATTGCATCAACTATCATGAACATTGCATCAACTATCATGAACATTGCATCAACTATCATGCTCATTGCATCAATAAGCACTTCTTTAGACAAAAAATGCACAACTTTAGGTGTTAAAGCTGTAAATAACGGTGTGGTTATTTTACAAAGCACTTTAGTAAATGGAGTGTATGTGATAAACATTACAGGAAGCAACGGTAAAGTTGTTACGCAAAAATTAGTTGTAAATAATTAATATATCCTGTATCTTTAATATCCCTACGTGAATGAGTTTAATCAATATATGCAGCGTTGCCTTCAATTAGCCGAAAAGGGTTTGGGTAATGTGGCTCCAAACCCAATGGTAGGTTGCGTTATTGTGCATCCTGAACATGGAGTTATTGGAGCGGGTTATCATCAAACATACGGACAGGCACATGCTGAAGTAAATGCCATTAACAGCGTTATCAATAAAAGTCTATTACAGGAAAGTACCCTGTATGTAAACCTTGAACCTTGTTCTCATTATGGTAAAACTCCCCCTTGCAGCGATTTAATTATACAACATAAAATAAAACGTGTAGTTATTGGTTGTTTGGATACTAATCCGTTAGTGGCAGGTAAGGGAATAGAGAAATTATGGAATGCCGGGATAGAAGTATTTACCGATATTTTAAAAGATGAGTGCCATAATTTAAATAAACGCTTTTTTACTTTCCATGAAAAGAAACGCCCTTATATTATATTAAAATGGGCGCAAACAAAAGATGGTTTTATTTCTAAACAACCTCCTTTTACCAAAAAAGAAAACTGGATTACAAACGATGAGAGTAAAAAACTGGTACATACCTGGCGAACACAGGAACAAGCTATTTTGGTAGGAACAAATACTGCCTTAATTGATAATCCTGCACTAACAGTACGTTTGATTAAAGGTAAAAATCCGATAAGAGTATTAATTGACAAGGATTTAAAAGTGCCTCTCACCAATAACATCTTTTCTAAGGATGCTGAAACAATAGTATTTACAAATAAATCTCAACTTGATGTGAATAACGTTAGCTATCATCATATAGATTTTACAAAAGACATTATTACTCAGATTTTAAATACCTTGCATGATAAGAAGATTACTTCCCTTATCGTTGAAGGAGGTACACATACCTTGGAAAGCTTTATTAATAAAAACTTATGGGATGAAGCAAGGGTTTTTACAGGAAATAAGCATTTTCAATCAGGTATTAAAGCTCCTGTAATAACCACAAGCAAAATAACTTCCCAAATGATGATTGGGGAAGATGAGCTACATGTCTCTATTCGATAGATTTTCTGTTAAATAAGGTATACCCAAAGTGTACTAAAAAAGTAAATGGCTGTTGTTGTCCATGATAATAATTTACCGCTAAACTAAGCGGTCCTATTGCCGTATGATATACAAGAGCTGCCATACCTATAAAATACCTATCAGCAAAGGCTTTACCTAAACTAGCCAAAAAATTAGAGTTACTATTTATGGCTTGGTAAGGCTGAAAAGCATAAGCTTCTACTCTAATATCTATTTTTTTCATCGGATTAAAAATCATTTTCCCGCCACCGGCTGCATATTTGTACGCTCTAAAGTTGGGAAGAAATAATGTCTTACTTTCAGGTGTTGGTTGAAAAGCAGGCGCTGAAAGAACGGAGGATGTATAATTTAAAAATAAGCCTTGCGAAGAAAACACACCTTCCGCTAAAATACCTACTTTAAAGAATCTAAAAGGTTTTAAGTAACCATCAAATTTTGCTTTCACTAAAGCCCATTGACGGGGCACGTCAATTGTTTTAGCCTCATTTGTAGCTTGAGTCCCAGGTATAAAACTTTCGTCACCAGTTATATACTTTGTCTTAATATTAAAATATCCACCTTCCGATGCATATAATTTTCTGTTTAGGGTGTTATATTCATATTCAAAATTAGCGTAATTAAATTTAAACGTAGTTTGATCGGCTGTATCTTTAGCCGTAAAACCATTCGTTTGAAAATAAACATTATCCAATTCTGCAATACCCACTCCAAGCATTGCTTTTGATTGGTTTCCTACAGGTATTCCAATATTCAGGTCACCAAACCTATCTCGTTGGGTAAGGTAAGGAGGTTGCACAAAGTTATAGAACAAGGTACTGCTACTATAATAATCCCAACGGGAAATACATACAAGTGGCTCTATAAATACGGGTAGTTTGGTTGGGAAATCAATCCTTATTTTTCCTAAACCTGACTGGTTTAGTCGTCCGAAATATCCATTTGCATAAACAGATAGAGCAACTTTTGAAAGATAATTATATTGCGCCGAAACAAAACCTGTACTTATAGGTCGTGTAGAAAGGTTTCCGCCAAACTGTATAAACAAATCCTTCTCACGCTTCATCTTTAAATTCAATTTATACTTACCTGTCTGCGGATTAAGTATTAACGTTGGAAAAATAGATCGTATTTTATTGTCTTCAGAAAGTCTAAAATACCCTTTTTTTATACTCTCCAAACTAAATTGCTTTTTTCTACGATTGCCTAATAGGTGCTTTACATAGTACTGCTGGTTTTTATTTAGTCCTTCAATATCAATTTCCTCTATAATATTTTCCTCTGTATATTTTGATTTAAATAGCTTTCGTTTTTTCATCAATTCTTCTTTGCTACGCTTTGTGGAAACATTTTTACGTATCGAGTCGATTTTCGTTATAGTTGTAACATAGCCACTATCTATAAGTCTTTTGCAAGAATTAAAGTTAAAAGTACCTACATCACTCCATGGTTTAATAATGATACCCGCTTTATTCTGCAAACTAAAATCAGGATTTTTAACCAACATGCTACGCAATTGTGCATATAAATTCTCCTCATCCACCTTTGGGTTAGCACTTGTAACAACCGAGCCAATAATGTAATCAGGATTAAAATCAATAGCCATCACATCTGCTGGAAAATTATTATAAAGCCCTCCATCAAATAATATTTTCCCATCTACTTTTATGGGTTTTAAAAAAAGTGGGTAAGTCATGGATGCTCTAACAGCTTCATTTAATTCTCCTTTTTTAAAAACAATGCTTTTTTTATTTTCAATATCAGATGCTACACATCTAAATGGAATAAATAAACTATCAAAATTATAAGCTGCCGCTGCCGCTGAATTAGAAAAATAATTAAGTATTTCAAAATCAATTGGCACAGAACTGATTACATTAGTTGGAATATTCGTAACTAAAGATGAATCAAACGAAACTTTGAGTGTAATCCAAGATGCATCATCTTCCTTTTTAAAGTAATAATACTGGTATTTTTTTTCAAGCTCTCCTTTAGTAAGATTAACAAATTTGTCCGAAGTAATTATTTTCTCAATATCTTCAACACTATACCCAGATGCGTAAAGTCCCCCGATTAAAGCGCCTATAGATGTTCCTGTTATATAATCAATGGGTATATTGCTTTCTTCTAATGCTTTTAATACCCCTACATGGCAAGCACCGCCTGCACCACCGCCACTAAGTACTACGCCAACCTTTTGCGAAAAAACAACCTCATGAAAGAAAAAGAGTATAATAAAAACAATAAAAATTACTCTCTGATTATTTCGCACGTCTCTATTCACTTATAGCAAAGATAAATATAACAAGTAAATTGCAGGTCATAAAAGTTAAGCAATAAAAAAAGCCGCTCTATGCAGAACGGCCTTTATTACTCCAAATTATCACAAATAAATTAAAAATGCCACATATCATGCTCATAGAGGAAAATATCATTTTTAATCCTATCTGATTCAAGTAAAGCATCTATTCCACGTGCATATTCATCTATCCTTCTATCATATACGTTTTGCTCCTTGTATGTAATACTATTAAACAACCGCTTCCAAAAAATATCATCGTAGGTTCTACGCTCAGCATCATTTTTTGTATTAAAAACTTCATGCTTTGCTAAGTAAGGACGGCAGGCAGGAAAATAAACCCAAAATTGATCTATAGGTAACTCCTTAGTCTCATCAAAAGTTATTATACCAAGACCTAATATTCTAACTTCTAATACTGACTTTTGTTTATCAAAAAACCAATCTTCTTTTAGTTTTAAAGTTCTAAATTCTCTAAACATCCATGTAGAATCAGCAGGGGGAAGAATTTTGACTTTAACTTCATTACCATCTTTATCATACGAAGTTTGATCAGTAGAATCTGATTGTTTTCTCAATTTTGCTTTAATTTCGTTAGATCTAAAAGGAATCAAAAATTCTTCGTCTTGAAAAGCAATAATTTCATCTGTCATAATATACTTTACAAGTACTTGCAAAAAAGAAATTCTACTTGTTACATTTTCAGTTGGATAATATAAAGGTTGATTTATTTTCTCACGCATATCAATACTCCTCCATATCCTCTTTTCCCATTGCACATCAGCTTCACGAAGAAAAGTATAAGGGATAAATCTCCTGTTTGTAGAGTTTTCCTTCGTATAAATTCCATCCATATAATCACCTGGTTGAAATATACCTCCTGGAACAGTATATGTAGTTATCGAAGAATAGTTCACATACTTTGAATATAAGGAACTACTTTTCAAAAATGAATTAGACAAAGAAAACAAACTTACTGATGCAATCAGTAATATCATCGTTGTGAAAGCAATCTTTTTCATGTTAAAAATTTTAATTAACCTCCCTTAACTTTTATGGTAACACCAGGAACATTACTTGAAATTTTTCCGTCTGGTCCTTTTACTTTGATTTGATCAATAAAAATTTTGCTTCCTATCCCTGCCCCACTCAGAATAGCTTTTGCATCTGCACTTAAAGAGTTTCCTGTACACGTTGCTATTTTTGTTTGTCCCTTTACACTACCCGTAATTTCAAACCCCATTACAATAAAATTTGCTTTAAAATCAAATCCTGGAGCATTCGCACCAACTCCCCCAATTGTTGATAATTGACTTTTTTTCATGTCAACTGATCCTGAAACACCACCAACGGTAGCAATAGGGGGAGGTAGCGGTTTTACGCGGAATTTTTGAGAGCCTTGACTCTTTGCTGGTCCTCCAGGGCTTTTTGAAGAAACATTTACAACACATTCACCTGGAGTAGTAAAATTAAACTCATATTTACCTGTACCTTTTGGAATAGATCTAACTCCTCCTCCGGTAGGGCTCACAATTAAATCAGTAGGAGAAACTCCTGCTGCTGAAACAGTAACTGGATTAGGAACACCCACATAAAATACATTCATTTGGTCAGCAGAAACAGCCACTGAAGGTGCCGCAACCATATAACTTGCTTCATAGGTGTAAAACTGATATTCGCCCGTAGGTTTTTTAAACTTAATAACTGCTTTATATTTTTGTTCTCCCTGCCCCTGTGTACCAACCTCATATTTACCAGTTCCATCAGGCGATAATTTAACAGGTATTCCACCTTCAATGGTTCCTTTTACAGTGTCATAAGAAGCAGGGTTTACAACAATTTGCATATTCTCCTCTTTAAAATCTGATGATGAAGCTGCAATAAATATATCAGCATTATATTTTTGACCAGATTGTATATAACTTGAAGCTGCCACAACTTTCGCAGCTAGCTGATTAAATTTGATAGATACTTTACCCGAAGCTCCAGATAATTGATTTATCATTTCTGCCTCAACATTTTTCACATCTGATTCCATCTTAGAAAGGTTAGTAATAACCCCTGCAAGAGGATTGTGATAGAAGTTCAATATCTCCCAAGTAATAGCATTTCCATCTTCTGTTTGATTTCCAACATCCGGCTTAAGGCTTTCTATTTTTTTAATCAAGGCTTCATAATCATCTTTCAAAAGCATCGTTTTTTTATCCTTCTGCATGTCTTGAATTATCTTCAATAGTTTATCATGAACAGTAGTAATTTTCTCCTTTAAATCTACAGCAGTAAACTCACCTGTTTTAGGGCTTTTTTCGTTATCTCCAATAAGTAAGTGTGTGTTTATATTTGCATCATCCTTGGCATCTACAAAACGTAAGCGTAAAGTATCTCCACCTGCCGGAAGAGCAGCCGTATGTGAAATAAGCTCCTGCTTCATTTTTTCCATATACTCATACAAATCCGTCGTAAGTTTTTTAGCCTCTACAGCTTTCGTATAATAAGGTAATGCACTTGGATTAGATGCTTTTGCATCTTCAAAAGCTTTCATAACCTTATTAGAGTTGTCAGTAAAACTTTTATTTGTTCTTTCTAAACTTTCATTTACCGTAACAAAGGTCATCAGAATATCTTTAGATACGTTCATCGCCAAAAGCGCAGTGAGTACCAGGTACATCATACCAATCATCTTCTGCCTTGGGGTTTCTTTTCCTCCGCCTGCCATTTTCTAATTTTTTCTAAGGTTATTAAAATATTTTGGTAAAAAGGGGAAAGAAAAGCAGTTACTTTTACTTCCCCTTAAATCTTACATTTTATTGTTGTTTAAAATTCATAGCAGTTAACATATTACCATAAATATTATTTAAAGCAGATAAATTTGTTGATAAAGATGATATTTCAGTTTTGTATTTACGAGTATCATCAACCGAATCGTGTAAGTTCTTCATCAAATCTCCTAAGCTATCGTAAAACTGAGAAGTAGCTTTAATATGTTCGCTACTTCCTTGTAGTTGAAGTTCATAAGAAGCATTTAATGCAGAAAGGTTTTTTGAAACTTTATTCAATTGTTCGCCAACATTAGTACTTGCCTCATTTGACATTGATAACCCAGTTAAGGATTCAGCGGCTTTAGTATATGAATCAGATAAGCTATTAACATTTTTAGCAGCAGATTTTACACTATCCACATATTCATTTGTAGCCAAATGAGCATTGGAAACATCTGCAATTTTATTTGCATTATCACTTAAAGAGCGCATACTATTTCCTAAACTTTCTATAAGCTCTGGTCCAATCTTAGCCTGTTCAAGCATATTATCAAGTTGCTGTGTTACTGAACTTTCGTCCTCATGCTTTTCATCTTCATGATGAATACCCATACTAACCAATTCAGGATATGCTAAAGACCAATCCCATTCTTCATGCGGTACATCAAAAGCATACAATAAAAATATTAATGCTTCAGTAAGTAATCCAACAATAAGCATTTGATTGGCACCATTCCAGTGCTGAATTTTAAACAAGGCTCCTACAATAACTATTGATGCTCCTCCTGATGCTACAATGTGAAGAATCTTCTTGTAGCCTGTGATTTTCGGTAACTTACTGCTCATAGCGTTCTTTTTGTTTTGTTAGTTGTTAGTGATTTTTTATTTGCTTTGTTTGTTTTTTTGTTAAATCCCGTCGTCTCCTTTTGCACGACCTAAATAAGTCATCACGCAACGGAAACCGATATAACATTTTGCAGTATCTTGATACTCATAAGTTTTAGAACTATTTTGAAGATAGTAACCTACATCTTTCCAAGAACCACCACGAATAACTTTTCGTTTTAACACATTTGCCTCATTTTCTTGCGCTTCATATTCGTAATCAGGATTCATATCATGTTCAAAGTCATAAGCCGATTCATCAAAAGAATTTCTTGTCCATTCGGCTACATTACCTGCCATACAATATAGACCCCAATCATTCGGATTATAAGAGAAAATGTGAACTGTATGAAAACCTCCATCCACCTCATAAGAACCACGCATTGGTTTAAAGTTTGCTAAGAAACAACCACGTGCATTACGTATATATGGACCACCCCAAGGGTATTGCGATAAATCATTTCCACCACGGGCGGCGTACTCCCACTCAGATTCCGTTGGCAAACGGAAATCATTTACAATTGATTGTCCGGTTCCTATCAAATAGTTATTCAGTAAATTTGAACGCCATTGGCAAAATGCACGGCATTGTTTCCAAGTTACACCAACAACAGGGTATTGGTCATAAGCCGGATGCCAAAAATACATATTGGTCATAGGCTCGTTAAAAGCATATGTAAAATCATGCACCCATGCCAATGTATCAGGATATACATTTATAATATCTTTTATAATGAAAACACTTCTATCAACCCCTTTACGTTGTCTTGGCACATAAACGCCCTGACTAACCGACGTTTGATCTTCAACTTCATATTGTCCAAGTGTTTTTGGTTCTACGGTAGGGTCTTTAACAGCTTCTGTTTTAGTCCCTAATTTATCGGTACCACCGTCATTTAAGGTTACACCATTTATGTACTCTCCCTTTTTAAATTCATTAACCTGAGTATCTGGAGATTTTTGAGGTAAGAAACGATTGTTTTTAGAAGCAGCCATCCTTATATCAATACGATAATACTCGTAGTTAAGTTTACGGGTATCTAACTCTTTACGGTTATAATAACGCTCTGTTTCTGGTAAATACATAGGCTGTAAATCAGCACGGTAATCATCATCATTTGACTCCCACTTGATTTTCTTTTCCCAGTTAATATAAAACTCCTTCAAATTGTTATCTCCGCGATATATAGGATTAATATCTAAATACTCTTCCTGAGGTATTTGATAATCTTGTGCTTCTCCATTTCCTCCGTTAGCTAATAGTACACGTGCTATAGAGTCTCTAACCCAATATACAAACTGTCTATACTCGTTATTAGAAATCTCTGTCTCATCTATATAAAATGCCTGTATAGAAACTACTTTAGATTTTGTAGTATGCGCTGCTCCAACCTCATCATCATTTGGACCCATATGGTAACTGCCGGGTGGCATATAAAGCATCCCATAAGGATCGGGCTGAAACCATTCTTCACGACCTTTTACCCCAACCAGCTCTCCGCTGTAACTATTACAACCAGTTACGATTGCAACAAACGAGGCTAATATCAAAAGTTTTTTCATACTCCTTTATTTAGTTTTAATCAACCGCCCAAAAGTAATATTATTTTTGAGAGATGATACAGGTTGCTTTAACGCAATTTTTTTAAAAAAGTTTCATTTATTTTCAACTTTCTTCACTTTTAACATTTTATTCGGCAAAATACCTGGTATTCCAGTGACTTGCTGGTTTAGCTGCTGCTTTTG
>CAJCJB010000353.1 GCA_903970545.1 Candidatus Saccharimonadota bacterium
GCAAACAGGTTAAGTTACAAAGGTTATGGCGATAGCAAACCCAAAGAACCCAATACCACTCCAGAAAACAAAGCCAAGAACCGCCGTACCGAAATTAAAATTACAGGGAAATAGCACAATTCTATTTCTTTGAGTATGGAATTTACGTCTTTAGTGATTCAAAAACTGAACTAATTTTCTTATTGGCTTTAAAGTAAGTGTAAAGAAATAAGGTTTTATCTCATTCAGTTTCCACGCCATTCTATCCTCGTTATTTGCTTTCACACGGTTATTAAGGGAAGCATTGCTTTGTCCGCCGACACGCATTTTTACAATAAACTCAGGTAGGTAAGCCGCTTTAATTTTATGCTTATATAATAGGCGCAACATCATTTCATAATCGGCAGCAGAATGTAGCGTAGTATTAAATACACCATACTTAGTATAACAATCTTTCTTCACAAAAAATGTAGGGTGCGGTGGCATCCATCCCCATAAAAACTTATTTGGAGAAAAAGAACCCGATTTCCAGGTGCGAATAATTTTATCCGTATTGTTTTTATCCACGTAATATAAATCTGCATATACAGCATCGGCTTCATTCATTTTAAATGTTTCCGCAATGCCTGTTAGCACATCATTCTTGATATAAAAATCATCTGCATGAAGGACGCCAATAATATCTCCGGTAGCAAGGTTAATCCCTTTATTGATGGCATAATATATACCATCATCCTTTTCTGAAACAAAATGCGAGATTTTATCTCTGTATTTTTCAATGATAGTTAGAGTACTATCTGTAGATTTTCCATCCACAATGATATATTCCAAATTGGGGTAATCCTGAGAGAGAACTGATTGTATAGTTTGTTCCAGCGTTTGAGCGCTGTTGTAGGTAACCGTTATGATGGAAATCTTTTCCACCTAAAAGCACATTAGTTTTTAAGTGCCGTTAAGAAATTACCCAAAAAGGTTTTCAGTTCTGTACGGTGTACTATCTTATCTAAGAAGCCATGTTCTAAAACAAACTCGGCTGTTTGAAATCCTTTGGGTAAATCTTTACCGATAGTTTCTTTAACCACACGCGGACCGGCAAAGCCAATTAGAGATTGAGGTTCTGCAATATTTATATCGCCAAGCATAGCAAATGATGCAGTAACTCCACCTGTAGTAGGGTCGGTTAATAGGGATATATAAGCTAATTTTTCTTTTGCCATTAAGCTCAACTTAGCCGATGTTTTAGCCATTTGCATAAGCGAGTAAGCTGCTTCCATCATTCGTGCGCCACCCGATTTGGAAATAATAAGCAAAGGGGTTTTTGTTTTTAAACAGAAATCTATGGAGCGGAATATTTTTTCTCCAACAACAGAACCCATGGAACCGCCAATGAAGTTAAAGTCCATACAGCAAATCACCAAATCATTGCCATGCACTTTACCAAAAGCCGAACGCATAGCATCATTCAGCCCTGTTTTTTTACGACTATCAATAAGTCTTTCTTTATAGGGCTTGGTATCGGTAAAGTTAAGCGGGTCTCCGCCAATTAATCCTTCTTGCAATTCAGTAAAAGCACCGTCATCAAAAATTACGTCAAAGTACTGTGCGGAGCTGATACGCTCGTGATGCCCACATTCTATACAAACAAAACTATTTGCCGTATGCTCCTGCATGGTAGCTATTTTCTTGCATTTAGAACACTTATGCCAAAGCCCTTCCGGAGTTTCTTTCTTCTCCTTCGTGTTTGTTGTAATACCTTCTTTTAGTCTTTTAAACCAACTCATCTCTTTTAATTAAGGTTATGAATTCAAATCGAATTCTTATCTCACTTATGCTATTGTAATTGATTTATCTAAATAAACATCTTGTATAGTATACAATAAAGCAGCGCCTTCTTTCATTGGTTTTTGAAAGGCTTTTCTGCCGGATATTAAACCTTGCCCGCCTCCACGCTTGTTAACTACTGCTGTGGTAACTGCTTCAGCTAAATCAGTTGCGCCTTTACTTTCTCCGCCACTGTTAATTAAACCTATTCTACCCATATAGCAATTAGCTACCTGATAACGGCATAAATCAATCGGGTGATCTGTAGTTAATTCACTATACACTTTAGGATGTGTTTTACCATAGTTAAGCGCAGTATATCCCCCATTCTTATCAGACATTTTTTGCTTGATAATATCTGCCTGAATGGTTACTCCTAAATGATTTGCCTGAGAAGATAAATCAGCCGCAGTGCTATAATCAACACCATCTTTTTTAAAGCCGCTGTTGCGGGTATAACACCAAAGGATGGTTGCCATACCTAATTCATGTGCATGTTCAAATGCCTGTGCTACCTCCACAATTTGTCTGCCTGATTCTGCTGAACCGAAGTAAATAGTTGCGCCAACAGCCACAGCTCCCATATTCCATGCATCCTGCACGGTACCAAACATTATCTGGTCGAACTTATTAGGGTAACTTAAAAATTCGTTATGGTTAATCTTTACAATAAAAGGAATTTTATGTGCGTATTTACGTGCTACGCTTCCTAACACACCATAGGTAGAAGCAACTGCATTACATCCACCTTCAATGGCAAGTTTTACAATATTCTCTCCGTCAAAATAAATAGGATTTGGAGCAAAAGAGGCACCTGCACTATGCTCAATACCTTGGTCAACAGGCAATATGCTCATATAACCTGTATTTGCCAAACGTCCTGTTCCATATAATTGCTGAAGGCTACGCATTACCTGCGGATTGCGATTGCTTGGAGCAAAGGCTCTGTCCACAAAATCAGCTCCAGGTAAGTGTATATGCTCCTTAGTAATCGTTTTGCAGGTGTGGTTAAGCAGACTATCTGCCTGAGCACCTAATAACTCACTTATTTTTGTTTGAGTAGCAGTCGACATGTATTCGTTTTTAATCGTTTATTTGTTTTTGCCTCATGTATTCGCTACGCTCGGCTTTGCTATTTTTAAGGTGGCGAAGGTACAAAAAATTAAAAAACAACATTTACTGTTCGTATTTCTTAGTTTTGCCCTTGTAAAACCCATTTATCTTAGCTTGTTGCCACTTAAACCCATAAAAAGAAATGTTTTTATACTTCTGTTGCTATTTATTGGATATAATGCACAGCTAAGAGCTTGTCAGGATTCGCTAAAAGATACCCTCAAAGTACATAAATCCTTTGTTAAAAAGGTTATTGATGCTGCAACGGCAAAACGCAGTTTTATTTTAGCTCCCGAAGGAGGGCGTTCTCCGCAAACAGGTTTTTTTACAGGCATATATTATCTGCAACTTATAAGACCAAAAGGAGATACCTCCACCCGATGCTCGAATATAGAAACCTATGGTACGGTAACCCAAAAGAACCAGTTTTACCAGACCTTAAATAATGTGCTGTTGCTCGACCATGAGAAATACTTTTTGCGTGGCACTACCTATGTTTCTAAATTCAACGAATACTTTTATGGCTTAGGAAATAACATTAATGTACAAAACCGAGATCTTATCAACTTCGATTACTTTAATGCCCTTCAGCGCTTTACACGGGTAATAAAAAGCCATGCTTATGTTGGTATTCAGGGACAGTTTAACGAAACCTTTAATCTTACCTACGATAAAGGCGGCATCCTAGACCAATCGAATGCCTACGGCAAAGGCGGGAGCAGGAATGTGGGTTTCGGGCCTCTTTTTTTATACGATACGCGAGACCATGTTATTTATACCCGCACGGGTACCTATCTCGATATATCTGCCATGTTTTATCAGAAACAATTTGGCAGTCAGTTTCCCTTTCAAAACTTTATTTTCGACTTCCGTAAGTTTATCAAATTCTATAAGAATGATGTGATAAGCTTTCAAACCCTTATTAATTATAATTGGGGCAATGTTCCTTTCAGGCAACTGGCCTTAATGGGTGGCGATGTGATGATGCGTGGCTATTACCCGGGTATTTACCGCGATAACTTTTATATGGCAACTCAGGTTGAGTTCCGCATACCGGTTTACAAAATATTTGGCTTAGTGTTTTTTGCTGCTGTGGGCGAGGTGCAGCATACCTTAGCTGCGTTTAACTGGCAGGATATAAAATATACCTACGGCATTGGCTTGCGCATGATGTTTATAAAACACGAACGCATAAATATTGGCGGAGACCTAGGCTTTAGCAAAAATACCAAAACACTTAGCCTTGGTTCGGGAGAGAGTTTTTAGGTGTCACATACTAAGCTTGTCGGGGGGGTATATCGGCTGGCTTTACATACTGCATGGTAGCTTGCTGCAATCCCTAAAAAGGATAGATTAACAATAAGCATAAGTCTTGTAGCTGATAAGACCTATATGCTGTTGCGGAACATGGGTATAGAAAAAGTGCGTATTGCTCAGAAAATGCCTATGGAACTCATGGAGCAGGTATTAGGCAAAATGGGATTGTGATATGGAGAAAAGCCAATGGTATTGATAACAGCCCCCTAGAACAATGCAGAGAATGGAAACCCATCTCCACGGGTGAGTCTAATTAGACCCAAATCTACTCATCTATTTAATCTTTTAAATTAATTTCTTTTCAAATAATCATTTTAACATAAAAATCTCTCTCTATGATATCTCTATGGGGCATCTATGTGAATTTTTTAGCCAATGTTTGCGGATTTAGGGTAATATGAAAGTCTCTTTCCGCAACAGGAAACTCTCTGTTTACATCACTAAAAGACAAAAAAGTGTATATAATTCAAAGAATCATGCGCATATGGCTATTTTCTGGATAACTTTATAGGTTTGCACAATAAATAAAGCCGGTTTGCGTTTGCAAAAAACACTAAATAAAAGAGCTGCCTGCTAATTACAGAGTATTTGCTATGTTTGTATGGTATGATTTTAAAAAACAATTCAATTACTAAAAAAAGCTTTTTGCTGGCAGCGTTTATTGCATTTGGTATATCATCTTTTGCGTTTAATTATAAGCTTACGTTACTGGAGAAATCTTTTGAGGATGAGAGTTTTAATTTCTTCATCCAAAAAGTTGTTGATGCACGTCTGAATAAAGAAAAGCCTATTGGTGCTTTGGTGGAAGGTTTTTCGTTAAATAAAGAAACGGTTGGTAACGATTCGTTGGGCTATCAAATGACTGCCTTATTTAACCGCAAACCCGAGATATTTAATGCTTCTCTTAAAGTCATCATGGTTATAAACCAGCTTAATCTCCGCTTGATGAAAAGTGCAGATGGAAAGAAAGAAGAACTGGAGTTTTCTATTGCTATAGATTATTACCAGTCGGGAGAAAAATCCTGCGGTTTATTGTATCAACAGTTTTTTAAATTTAAACAACCCGTAAAATCTGCCACTAAGATTGCTAAAGATATAGATAAGGGTTTCACCGAAACCATTAAAAAGGCCTTAGTCGATTTTAAAAAACAAATCAAAAAAAATAAAGCTATTGTAAGAAAAGAATTTGAAACCGGCTTGCTTTTTCAGTTCTTAGAAAACAAACCCGCACAGGTTGTAAACAGTCAAAACGTGCAAGACGGACTTTATTTTAGTTGCAAAGATTTATATTTTAATAACCCCGGCGTGGTAAGTAATTATTCTTTTACTGATTCTGCCGGGCTTGGGCAAAGACCCCTTATTGTAAGAGTTCCCGGTTATTTAATGGAAAGAGTGTATGCCATTGTTAGAGGCAGAAGAATATTTATTTATGCAGGCAGAGGCAATTATAAAGAGGCTGTGTTTGGTGATGACGGGAAGTTATTTATACCAAGTATTGTAAATGTTCCTTTATCTGTTAGTGAGAAGGGAAGTTCGACTTCTATAGGCATACTGAATACGTTGCCGCCTGCTACTAAAGCAATTAGTGCCACGGCTGATTCAACGGCAAAGCAACCTCAAACAATTTATAAAGCCACCGACTTTTATCTGGATTTAGAAACAGGAGATTTGGTTTCTTTAGTACCCTAAGACTTGTCTATAATTCCTCTTATTCAGGGAAAAATAGTTTATAAAATTTAAACGGTTTTCTACGTTTACTAATGTATTTTTGCCACACATTTTTTATTATGGAACTAACCGAACAGGAAATTACGCGCAGGCATAAACTGGATGAACTAAGGAGCTTATGCATTAACCCCTACCCGCCTGAGGAGTTTACCGTAAACGTTACGGCTGCCGATATTAATGAGAACTACGAGCGCGATAAACTAAACTATAAAGACATCAGCATTGCAGGGCGTTTAATGAGCATACGTGATATGGGCAAGGCTGCCTTTGCCGAAATACAGGATGCTACAGGGCGCATACAATTCTACATTAAACGGGATGAAATTTGCCTAGGCGAAGACAAAGTGCTGTATGATACTGTTTGGAAAAAGCTGCTGGATATTGGCGATGTGATTGGTTTA
>CAJCJB010000354.1 GCA_903970545.1 Candidatus Saccharimonadota bacterium
TTCTTCGCTATTTACCTGGTCTTTAAAACAACGTTTCAGCAAATCAAGCATAATAGCCACCGCCGTAGATGCCCCCGGAGAAGCGCCCAACAAAGCCGCAATAGAACCATCGGCAGCGTTTACAATCTCAGTACCAAACTCTAACACACCGCCATGGTCGTGGTCTTTCTTTATTACCTGCACACGCTGTCCGGCTTCTTCCAGTTTCCAGTCGGCTAACTTGGCGGTGGGCACAAATTTCTTTAAAGCATTTAAACGGTCTTCGGGCGATTGGCGCACCTGTTCTATTAAATATTTGGTAAGTGGTATGTTGTGCAAACCCACCGACATAATAGGGACAAGATTATTTACCTGTAAGGAATGCGGTAAATCCATCAGCGAGCCATGTTTTAAAAACTTGGTAGAGAAACCTGCATAGGGACCAAACAGCAAAGCCTTTTTGCCGTTAATAACACGGGTATCTAAATGCGGCACCGACATGGGGGGCGCACCTACCTCGGCTTTGCCATACACTTTGGCGGCGTGTTGTTGCACCACTTCTTCGTTCTGACAAACAAGCCATTGTCCACCCACCGGGAAACCACCATAGCCATTGGCTTCGGGTATCTCCGTTTTTTCTAACAGCGGAAGAGAACCACCGCCCGCACCAATAAATAGGAATTTTGTTTCTATGGTTTTCTTGGCGTGAGTCTTTATATCTTTCACATCCAACTCCCAATGCCCGTCTGTTTTTCTTTTCTCTATAAAAGTTACCTCGTGGTTAAGATACAGATTCACATCGGGCAAACTTTCTAAATGGGTAAATAATTCACGGGTCAGTTCACCAAAGTTCATATCGGTGCCCAGCTCCATGCGGGTAGCCGCAACCTTTTGGTTTGGGTCTCTGTCTTTCATGATAAGCGGCATCCACTTGGTAAGCTGCTCTTTATCTTCAGAGTAAACCATGCCTTTAAACAGCGGGTGGTCTTTCAATAAATCAAAGCGTTTCTTTAAGTAACCTACATCATCACCCCACACAAAACTCATGTGCGGAATAGAGTTGATAAACGCATGTGGGTCTTTTATATATTGCTTTTCTATCAGGTAAGACCAGAATTGCTTGGATAATTCAAACTGCTCGGCAATCTTAAATGCTTTGCTTGCATCAACCGTACCATCATCGTGCTGGGGTGTATAATTCAGTTCGCAAAAAGCAGAGTGTCCCGTGCCTGCATTGTTCCAAGCATCAGAGCTTTCGGCGGCAACCACATCCAGACGTTCGTATATTTCTATCTTTAACGCAGGGTGAAGTTCTTTAAGCATAACGCCCAAGGTGGCACTCATAATACCCGCCCCAATTAAAATTACATCGGGGTGCGAAGTGGGTGTGTGGTGTTTATGAAATAAGTGTGCAATGTGTGACATGATATATAATTTAAGAACGTAAATTTATGAATTGCGAAGCACTAAACGAAGTTAATTTTAGAAAATCAAACAGAAATGATGAGTTAATTTCTTTTGGGCGTTCCTACAGGCTTAGCCAATACTTTTTGTAGTAGTGAAGCAAAGAGCATAACCAATAAACAACCGATAACGTTGAGCCACAGAAAAGAAATAACATCGGCTATGTATATGGCAATTACGCAAAGCTCGGTAGTGATGGCTGCATAGAAGACGGCTTTGCCTCCAATTTTTTTCATATAAAAGGCTACGAGGAAGATGCCTAAAATGGTGCCGTAGAACAGAGAGCCTAATACGTTTACGGCCTCGATTAAACTACCCAGTTTGCTGGCAAACATGGCGGTGGCAATACAAAACAAACCCCAACCAAAGGTTATCCAGCGCGATGCTTTAAAGTAGTGTGTTTCGGTTTGGTCTTTTACCCAAAAGCGTTTGTATAAATCTATTACGGTGGTTGATGCCAGCGAGTTTAAAGCGGCGGCAATGCTGCCCCAGGCTGCCAGAAATATCATGGCAATTAATAAACCTATCAAGCCCCGCGGAAGATTTTGCACCACAAAATAGAGGAAGATATAATTGGTATCGTTTGTATCGGCGGTTTTATCTGCTTGCTTCATTACGGCAACAGCCTGTGTGCGTATGACTTTGGTTTGCTTATCTATTTCGGTTAAAGAAGCTTTGGCGCTTTGAATCTGTTCATTATTTTTTTGATGAATGGCATCTACCAATTGATGTGTTTGAATTTGCTTAAGGGTATTTAACGAATCGTTTTTGTTTTGAAGCGCAACAAAAGCGGCTTTGTAATCGCTTACTAAAACTTTATCAATCTCTTTTTGATTAAAGAAAACAGGTGATTGGTAAAACATGTAGAATACAAAAACCAAACTGCCTACCATGAGTATTAAAAACTGCATGGGTACTTTAACCAAGCCGTTCATTAATAAACCAATGCGACTTTCTTTGGTGTTCTTGGCCGTTAAGTACCGCCCTACCTGCGATTGATCGGTTCCGAAATAAGATAAGGCTAAAAAGAAACCGCCTATTAAGCCGCTCCAGATATTGTATTTGTCTTTCCACCAATGCGAATCGGTAACATCTATTTTTGTTTCAATAACATTCAGTTTGCCCATCTTTCCTGCCACATGCAAAGCATCGGAAAAACTAACATCAGGCGGCAGCATGTGCACCACCATATAGCCTGCTATAAACATGCCGATAAAAACAATGGCCAGTTGCTGCATTTGTGTATAGGTAACGGCTTTGGTGCCACCGCTAACGGTGTAGATAATTAAGAAACCACCCATAACGAGGTTGGTGTAGTATATATTCCAACCCAGTAAAGAAGATAAAATAATAGAGGGCGCATAAATACTGATACCGGTTGATAAAGCCCGCTGAATTAAAAACAGAATGGATGCAAGGGCGCGCGTTTTTAAATCAAAACGCTGCTCTAAAAATTCATAGGCGGTAAATACTTTTAGTTTATGATAGATTGGAATAAAGGTTACGCACAGTACCACCATAGCCAAAGGCAAACCAAAGTAATATTGTACAAAGCGCATGCCGTCGGTATAGGCTTGGCCGGGTGCTGATAAAAAAGTAATGGCACTTGCCTGCGTGCCCATGATGGAAAGTAAAATCAAAAACCAACTCATAGAGTTGCTGCTTTTAAAATACCCGTCTAAGGTTTTCTCGCTCTTGCTTTTATATACACCATAACTAATTACAGCCAGTAAGGTTATGATGAGAACAATCCAATCTACAATGCTCATGCAAATTGTTTGGTAAAGAAGTAAAAGAAAACAATAAGCATAATCAACACACCGATAACCAACATATAGGCGTTACGCCACTTTTTGTTACCCAATGGTTTTTCTTGCTGCATTTATTTGTTAGGAGGTATACTGAGTAAATTTACAAACAAGCGGTAAGCCCCCGGTATGCCCGCAGGCAATTCACGGAAGAACACCAAGCCTGTATAAACAAAATTTCCCTTGCCATACTTGCCAACGATTAAACTTCCTTCGCTGGGTTTTTCATTAGGGTCGTTCATAGAAAAAATGGTTTCATAGTTTTTATCTATATCCGTTGCAAAATAAATTCCGCGTTCCTGTACCCATCCTTCAAAGTCCTTTTGCGTGATGATATTCGGGGCATTTAAAACAATGTGTTTTGGATTAGTAAAACGTACTTGTGCATTATCATCGGTAACCCGGTCTCTTGAAATAGTAAAGGGATAAGGGCCAATCTTGCTACCCACGGGCCCTACACGGCTATTGGTATTATACTGCACAACCAGGTTTCCACCATTCTTTACATAATCCATTAACTTGTTGTAATGCACCTGCAAACGGTCGTTGGTATTGTATGCACGCACACCGGTAATAATGCAATTGTATTTAGAAAGATTTTCTTTGGTTAATAATTCATCGGTCAGTATAGTAATAGTATATCCAACTTGTTTTAAACAGGCGGGCACATCATCTCCTGCACCGGGAATGTAACCGATAACAGTTCCCGCAGTTTTTAAATCTACATGCACCAGTTTAGCTTCTGCATCACTTAAAATAAACTGGTAAGGGATGTGGTCGTACTCTATGCGTTTGATACTTTTCGTAAATACGTTCCCACCGATGTTTATCGAAGCCTGTAAAACACCATCGCTGCTGTTTTTATTAGGTGTGATAGTGGCGTCTATAATAGCTTCATCGCCTTTAGCAGTTAATTTGAAATCAGGATTTTTAATAGCAATCATCCATCCATCGGGAGCCTTTATCTGAACCGTTCCGTTTACATTGGCTGCATTTGCCTTCACAGTAAATTGCACTTCCTTAGGGTTAAGCGAATTGAATACATACACCTTATCCGAAATATTAATAGTGGCAGGCGGTAAAACTTCAAAAGGACGATACACTTCCCCTTTCACAGGGTCGGTGTATTTATAAACCAAACCCCTTTCAATTTTTACATTCAAATCATTTATGGTTACATCAAACGTTACTTTAACGGCTGCATTATTTTCAGGTTTACCGATGAGCAGTTTATTCTTTATCTCATACATGCCAACTGCATGCTTTTCATTTAACCAATAAGGGTTTGAGAAAGGAGTTGCAGCGGCTAATTTTTCTTTATGCTTAAATGTATATAGCTCGTTTGTTTTTAAATTTAAAGTAGTTGAACTATCTGCCTGATTAAAAT
>CAJCJB010000355.1 GCA_903970545.1 Candidatus Saccharimonadota bacterium
GACCAGATGTAAAAGGCTGATTGCCATAATAACCACTCATACTACCTGCATATTGTTTCATTTGCGGGTCGCTGATAGCTTCTAAGGCACTCTTATTACCGGACATAGATTCGGAAGCTCCACCTTTAAAGTTTGGAATTAGTAAAGTAAAAGATTCTCCTATTCCATAACTCCATTGCGTTGCATAGTCTTTATCTAAGCCGCTGGTTTTAATACCTGCATTACTTTCTCTGTTTGCTTTTATAGTTAAATCTGATGTGCCACGGGTGGTATATTTGCCATATTCGTAGGTCGCCCAAAGATTAGAAACATTAGGTAGTACCCCAATTAATATGGCAGCAGCTACTATAGCACCACGCCTAATAAAATCGGGAATGCGCTTTTCTTTAATCGCAGCATAAAATTCTACCAGCATAATAATAGCCACTATCATAAATAAATAATAGGTTATTTGTACGTGGTTGGCATATAATTCTAGTGCTGCAAAAAGAGTAGTTAAGGCTCCGCCTAAAATAAAGTTCTTACGTAAGGTAAGTATAACACTACCCAGCAAAGGAGCCATATAACCAATGGCATGTGCCTTGGTATTATGCCCTGCCTCAAGAATAATAAAGAAGTAAGAAGAGAACCCGTAAGCCAAAGCCCCTACCAAAGCAATCCAGGGGTTTACACGCAGACATAAAAGCAGTATGTAGAAACCCATAAAATATAAAAACACCATACCTATTGGATGAGGTAGCCATAACTGAAAAACTCTGTCAACATATTTCATTAAATTGGAAGAATACAGTACCGATATTTGATACGCCGGCATACCTCCAAACATACTGTTAGTCCACAAAGGTTCTTCGCCCGGGTGCTCTTTACGGAAATCAGCAATTTCTTGTGCTGCACCACTGTAGTTTTTTATGTCACCTTGTTGAATTTGTTTTTTTCCATCCAATAGCGGACTGAAATAAAACAAGGATATAGCTAAAAAAGCCCCTATGGCAACTATGTGCGGCAGAAATTTCTTAATGTTCATATAATTTTAAGTTATGTGCGAATGTAGTAACGATTACTAAGCGAAATTATTTTACTTAATAAATTTTAATAAGTTAATCTTTCACTTCTTCATAATCAACATACTCTCCGCCTTTATCAGAATTTGGCTTTCTTTCGGTATGCTGTTGCTGCGATGTAGCATCAATTTTTACTTCGCCTTCTTTACGGGCGTTATAATTGTGGTTATGCTCGTGCTTTTGGTAGATAAAAACTCGGGAAGATTTAATAGCTTCGTATATTCTGTAAACACCCCATATTACTATGATGGTCCAAATTACATCTCTCATGTTAGAAAAATAAGATTACAAATATACGATTTAGTAGGATGTGATAGGGCAAGTAAGGGCTTTTTATCCTATAAAATTCTTACCGCTAAAAAGTAATAGTTATTTGCCGCAGCAATTACTTCATACTTTACATAGAATGAATTTACAAAATCAGTAAACGCCCTAAACTCATGGGTAGGGATGTTAAACTCATCAAAAATAAGGATATCTCCCTTTTTTAAGTAAGGATAAAACATAGTTAATACAAACAAAGTAGCTGAATAAATATCAGCATCTAAGTGAATAACGTTTGTATTTTTATTATCAAAAGTTTTAAGGAAAGGCAATAAGGTATCTTGAAAAAGTCCTGCGTAGTAAGAAGCTCTCGCATCATTCGTATCGGGTATTTTACCTCCGTTAGACATATCTCCCTGATTGAACAAATTCCAATGCTCGGGTAAGCCAGTAAAAGTGTCGAAACCATAAAACTTAGACTCTGCATTTTTATTTTGATCTAACCACCATCTAAAGCTTGTTCCGGTAGCCACGCCAAATTCAAAAAAATTAACAGCATTGCTGCAACCTTCCTTATCAATAAGGTATTTATATAAATCAAATCTTGAATTGTAGCTCCATTTAAGATTAAGGAAATCATTAAATGGTAAGTTTTTGTGCTGAGCCCTAAACTTAGAAAGCTTTGCCATATATGCAAGATTAATAAGGAAACTAAAAAATGGAAGAAAGATAACATCTAACCTAAGCCACATAAAAAAGGCCTTTGTTTTTCTGATGAAGAATAAAATAATTTGCTTAAGATTCATAAAATTGCTTAATTTTAGCGTACAAATATAAACTTAGTTTAATTTAAAATAACTTTTATGAAAAAATCATTACTAGCAGCCTTGTTGCTTCCATTTGCAACAATGGCTCAAACACAAACACTAACGCTTCACCCTAATGCAACAGTGGGGAAGGATGCTTTTGTTACCACCTATTATCCTACAACTAATTATGGTACCTACGTAGAAAATGATGCAATAGATTGGACAGTAAGCGGAACCCCCTTTACTTCAAGAAGTTTTATTTATTTTGATTTATCTGCCTTGCCTGTAGGTGCAACTATCATTTCTGCAAATATGAACTTATACGGACTTACTTCCAGTAGTAATTCCCAATTAAGTACAGGGAGCAATTCTTGTTACTTACAAAATGTTACTTCCACTTGGAATGAAAGCACAGTTACTTGGAATAACCAACCAACCACTACTACTACAAATGAAGTTACTTTAGCTCAAAGTACGTCTACTTCTGAAAACTATTTAAACATAAATGTTTTGAGTCTTGTAAATGACCAAATAGCCAATTCTTACTATGGTTTTATGCTAAGATTAGTAAACGAAACCACCTATAACAGTATGGTATTTGGTTCTTCAGATAATGCGGATTCTACAAAATGGCCCATGCTAGTGGTACAATATAGTGTTACTACAACTGCTGACTCATCTTGTATAATACTTCAACCCGATACAACAACAGGCAGTAAAGATGCTTATATTAGTTCGTATTTTTCAACTTCTAATTTGGGGAATTATATTGAATTTGATGCAATCTCCTGGACTGATGGGGGAACACCTTTTAATTCCAGAAGCTTAATCCAATTTAATTTATCATCCATACCTACCAATGCTACAATTACCAGCGCTATACTATCTCTATATGGAGATACCAGTACGAGTAATCCACAAGGATCATCTAGTTTATCTGGCTCAAATGCAGCTTATTTAAAAATGATTACCTCGTCATGGCAATATAATACTGTAACATGGAGTAATCAGCCAACTACAACCACTACTAATCAAGTTGCTATTCCGCAAAGTACTACTACATCACAAAGCTATCCCTCTATTAATGTTCAACCTTTTGTGCAAGGATGGGTTTCAAACCCATCTACCAATAATGGAATGATGCTTGAGTTACAAACCGAGTCAATCTACCGCTCTTTAGTATTATGCTCCAGTAAATACCCGCATCCTGCTCAGCGTCCAAAACTTGAAGTGTGTTATAACACAACTACAGCTATTAAAAACAATTTATCACTAGCAAGTGATATAAATATATATCCAAATCCTGTAAATACTAATTTAACTATTTCGTTAGGAACATCTTTAAAAGCTAACAATACGGAGGTCAGTATTATGAATGTTTTGGGGCAAAGCTTCAATCAGAATGTAACTAAACTTGATAATTTAATTCAAGTTAATACTGAGAGTCTGGTTGCGGGAAATTACGTTATTCTTATTAAGAATATTGCAACAGGAGATGTTGTTTACAAGAAAGTAATTAAAGAATAAGCCTTCGATTTTTATTTGCCACAGATTATACAGATGTAAAATCTGTATAATCTGTGGTTTTTTATTTCCTAAATACCTGCGAAACAATAAAGCCGGCAAAATACATTTGTTTAGAAACCTGTTTATAAGATGAGAAGCATTCATCAACATCGGGAAGTTGCTTTGCGGGAATACGACAAGTTATCCTAAAGAAAAGATAAAGCAGTTTTATCATTAATCTTTGCCACAATGGGCTTTTATCATTCAACTGAAAATCGGCATAAAGCCATATCCCGTTTACTTTTAGACTAACATCTAATTTAGTAAACACCTGTTGCCAGACTGACTGAGAAAAACAATCGGCTATAAAGGGAGTGATGATAACATCGTACAGGTTGCTGGTATCAGGTAACAAATAATCTTCTATAGATGCTTCTATAAACTGAACCTTGTTGCCGGCATAATTTCTTTTCTTTGATAATTCAATCATT
>CAJCJB010000356.1 GCA_903970545.1 Candidatus Saccharimonadota bacterium
TGGTTAGCCATAATACTCTGCATGGCAGGCCCGCCAATGCCACCCAAACAATACGGAATGAGGAAGGCAAACATCATCCAGCTTTGGGATGCAAAGGCAAACAAAATAAACCCTATGGCAGAAAGCAGCAAGCCGAAGTAAACCGAGCGTTTAGGTCCCAGTTTAGGGTTGATGATGCGGATTAAACCGCCTTGCACAACGGCCACCAACACACCCACCACACCAAGAGAGTAGCCCACCATGGTTTCATCCCACTGGAATTTCTCCATGGTGTAGTACGTCCAGTTGCTTTGCACGGCATGGTGCGCTGTGTATATAAATATGAGTGATACCACCAAACCCAGTATAACGGGGTACTTCTTTATCTGTTTAAAAGTACCTAAGGGATTGGCCCGTTTGAAATCGAAAGTGCGGCGATTCTCGGGTTTTAATGATTCGGGCAGAATGAAATAGCCATAGAGCCAGTTAATAAAACTAAGAATACCGGCAGCAATAAACGGAAGTCGGGCGCTGTAATGCCCCAGTATTCCTCCTATAACAGGTCCTATAATAAAACCCACGCCAAAAGCAACGCCAATCATTCCGAAGTTTTGTGCGCGCTTTTCGGGAGTACTGATATCGGCAATATAAGCAGCAGCAGTGCTTATACTGGCTCCGGTGATGCCGGCAAAGGCACGGGCTACAAACAACCAGCCAATGTTGGGTGCAAATACAAGCGCCACATAATCTAACCCAACACCAAAAAGAGAGAACAATAAAACAGGGCGCCTACCATAATGGTCACTAAGATTACCAATTACCGGAGAAAATAAAAACTGAAAGATGGAATACGTAAACAAAAGCCAACCGCCGTAAATGGAAGCCTCGCTAAGTGTGCCGCCTGTTAGCTGCGTAATTAGTTTAGGTATTACAGGTATGATGATACCGAAACCGATAACATCAATAAGAATGGTAACAAAAATAAAACCTAAAGCTGCTTCTCTTTTTTTGCCTGACATGTTTTAAATTAATGATGCAAATTAAGCAACAAAAATCTATGTTTTTATTTACGCTAATAAACTTATCTTCGCAACCCTAATTAAATGCAGCAGAAGAAATTTATAACCAATTTAGCTATTCTTATATGCTTAAACTTGCTTATAAAACCCTTTTGGACGCTGGTTATAGAACCATCCGTACAGTTTAAAGTAGGGAATACCTCCTACGGAGAGTATTTTGCCCTTTTTAACTTCTCCTTCCTGTTAAACATCCTGCTTGATTTTGGTATTACCAACTTCAACAATAAGAATATTGCCCAAAACAACCACCTGCTGGAGAAACACTTCTCTGGTTTGTTCTTTCTTAAACTCCTGTTGGGAATTATTTACATAACCGTAACCGTTAGTCTTGGTATATTAGTAGGATATAACATACGTTATTTAAAGTTATTGTTTTTGTTAGGGTTCAACCAGTTCCTGATTTCTATGATATTGTATTTGCGCTCTAACCTGTTGGGTTTACATGCATTTAAGTCGGATAGTATAATATCGGTATTAGACAGGTTTATTATGATAGGTCTTTGCTCCCTAATGCTTTGGACTGCCTACACAGGCATTGAAGTAGATATTATGAACTTCGTATATGCCCAAACATTAGGTTATACATTAACCGCCATATTTGCATTTATAGTAGTGTATAGAAAGACAGATAATTTCACCTTATCATGGAATCGCCCTTTTTGGATAATGATATTAAAGAAGAGTTTCCCCTTTGCTGTACTTGTATTATTAATGACCTTCTATAACCGTCTTGATTCGGTAATGATAGAAAGGTTACTTCCCGAAGGAGAAGGTGCTACCCAGGCAGGTATTTATGCCAAGGGTTTCCGTTTGTTGGATGCCGCCAATATGATAGCCTATTTGTTTTCTATACAATTGCTACCCATTTTTAGCAGGATGCTAAAGTTTAAAGAGGATGTGCAAAATCTTGTAAAACTGTCTTTTACCCTGCTTATTACTCCGGCTATTATCTCTGCAGCCATAGCCTGGTTTTATCAGAATGAGTTAATAGGTTTAATAAACCACGGTGTAACCGATTCAGCAACTATCTTCTCGATGCTTATGACCTGTTTCATAGCCATATCAACCACCTACATTTTCGGTACCTTACTTACTGCCAATGGAAACTTAAAGCAACTAAATACCATGGCAATTATAGGTATTTCCATTAACCTTATCCTTAACCTGATTCTTATTCCCCACTTTAAAGCTATGGGGGCGGCATATTCAAGTTTGGCAACCCAGTTCTTTACGGCAGCTGTACAGGTATACCTTAGTTATAAAATCTTTAAGTTTAAAGTAAATTACCGCCTTATTGTTATCCTTATTATATACGTAGTAGGTGTGGTAGGCGCAGGTTTTGCCAGCAGAATGCTATTTACCAACTTCTTTATAGGCATGGGCTTTATGTGCGTGCTTTGTGGTATTTGGGCATTGGTTACAGGGCTTATCAGCTTTAAGTCCATCATGCGGTTTATGAAGTATTAAACAGCCTTTCCACAAGTAATCAACAGGAAATTAACTTCTTTTAAACAACTATTCAACCGTATTTATTAACTAGTCTTAATAACTACTTATTCATCCCATCCATAATCTGCTGGATAACTTTCATGGTAAGGTAGGCATCATCCAAAGAAATAGCAGCCTTAGTATTATTCTTTATAGCCTGAGCAAATAACTCCAACTCGTGCTTAATGGCATTAACAGGTTTAACTAATATGGGTTGTTTTATAAGGCTTTTATCATCTCGAACGGCAATAATACTTTCGTAAACATCTAATGTATGTTCCTTTTTTAACTCAACTTTGGTAAGTGTCTTATTAAGCAGGTCTATACTTAAAAAATTCTCTTTCTGAAAAACCTCTAAAGTTCTTTTGTTACTTAACGCCACCCGGCTAACTGTAATATTAGCAATGGCTCCGTTATTAAAATCTATGCGTGCATGGGCAATATCATCGGTTTCACATATAACATGAGAACCATTGGCTTGAATTTTCTTAATATCAGACTTAACCATACTCAATACCAAATCAATATCGTGTATCATTAAATCCAACACTACCGAAACATCAGTACCTCTTGGATTATAAATAGCTAAACGTTCTGCATTTATATAAACAGGACGGGTAATAAAAGGCCTCGCAGCCAAAACCGCAGGATTAAATTGCTCCACATGTCCTACTTGAGCTATAATGCCTGCTTCATAAGCTATTCGTAACAATTCTTTTGCTTCATCAGGGTGACTGGTAACGGGCTTTTCTATAAAAACATGCTTGCCTGCTTTAATAGCCAGCTTGGCATATTCAAAATGAAACGGAGTGGGGCATACCACATCAATCGTATCACATTGTTTAATTAACTCTTCGTAATTAGAGTATGATTTAACACCCAAATCTTTTTCTACTGATTCAGAAACTTCCCTATTTTTGTCATAGAAACCAATAATGGTATATTCTTTTATCTCCTTTAATAAAGAAATATGAATCTTCCCCAAATGCCCTACGCCAATAATGCCAATCTTTATCATGCCTACAGCAAACTTAGACTTTAATTAAAAGCATCGTGTTAGTAACCTCCTAAAGATATTCATACTCCAGTGTTAGTTTTAAATAGATTTGCTCCCGCTTATGATTGACAGATTAGACACATTTCTACATAAAGGGAAAAGAAAGAACTTAATTGAGCTATTACGCAAAAAAGGTTGCACGGATGAGAATGTATTGGCGGCTATTAATAAAGTACCCCGCCATGCATTTTTAGATAGTGCATTTTTAAACTTTGCTTATGATGATGAAGCTTTTCCAATTGGAGAAGGGCAAACTATATCGCACCCAAGCACAGTAGCCTTTCAAACAGAGCTTTTAAAACTAAAGAAAACTGATAAAGTACTTGAGATAGGTACAGGTTGTGGTTATCAAACAGCTGTATTATTAGAAATGGGTGTTAAAGTATTTACCATAGAGCGCCAGCAAAAGCTTTACGAGAAAACCCGCGTACTTTTACCTAAAATAGGCTACACCACCCGTTTCTTTTATGGAGATGGTTACGAAGGCTTACCTAACCAGGCTCCTTTCGATAAGATAATTGTTACCGCAGCAGCGCCTTATCCACCCGATGCCTTATTAAAGCAAATGGCATTAGGGGCTATTATGGTTATACCCATAGGTAAAGGCTCTGAGCAGATAATGAATGTAATCATCAGAAAGTCCGATACTCAGTTTGAACGTAGTGAACTTGGCAAATATAAGTTTGTGCCTATGGTAAAAAGCAAAAACGGTTATTAACAAAAATCAGTTAATAACTGCGTCAAATGTTAATAACCCTAAACAAAGAAGTATTTATATTTGCTCCCAAATAACTTAATCAGTTAAACTAAAAAAACAAAAACATGAAAAAATCAGTATTAGCATTGGCAATGGCTTTTGGAGTTTCCTCGGCTTTTGCACAAGACTTAACATCAAAAAAAGGAGAGCCTATATTACCTGAGGCTGGAGATTGGGCTATTTCGGCAAGTGCAAACCCTTTCTTGAATTACATAGGTATGTTAGGAAGTGCTTCAAATAGTGCTCCTCAATTTAATTTCTTAAACGGAAATAACAGCCTTATTACAGGTAAGTATTTCAAAGATGAAAAAACGGCTTATCGCGTAGGACTTAACATTGGTTTTAGCAATAACTCTGTATCTAACAATGTTAATCAAGACCCTTCAGATGGTACTCTTGCACCAGGAACTGTTAGACCTATGGTAGCTGATAAACAAAAAGTATCTAATACAGGTATTGGTTTAAGTGCTGGTATAGAAAAACGTAAAGGTAAAACTCGTTTGCAAGGTTACTATGGAGCAGAAGCTTTTTTATGGATTGGTAGTTCTACAACTAAAAATACGTATGCTAATGCAATGTCAGATTCTACTGGTATGGCAACTTCAACAACTCAATTCGCAACTGGAGGTACAGGGACTACTGGTACCACTTATGCAGGTTCACCAACTAGCACTCGCATAACGCAAATTAAAAACGGTACCAATTTTCAATTTGGTGTGCGTGGTTTTGTAGGTGTTGAATACTTTATTTTACCAAAAATATCTCTTGGTGGTGAGTTTGGTTGGGGCATCGGTATCAGCACAACTGGTGCAGGTCAAACTACAACAGAAGCTTCTTATGTAAAACCTAATGCTCCTACTGCAACTTCTTATGCATCATCTACTAATACTGTTAAAAACCCAGGTAATTCATCTGCGTTTGTAGTTGGTACAGACAATAAAAACTCTATTTTTGGTCCTTCAGGTTCTCTTCGTTTGAACTTCTATTTCTAAACTAATTTTTGTTTTCTATAACAAAAGCCCTTGCAGAAATGCAGGGGCTTTTTGCTTTAAAACCTTTACCTTTGCACGATGTTTAGATATCTTAAAACTATATTATTTGCCATCTTCCTCCTTCTTTTTGGGAAAGGGTTGGGAATGAGGGTTTCTGCACAAACCAAAAACCAAACCGATGCCAAAGGTTTAAAGCAAGGTTATTGGGAAAAGACAGATGCTGATACTAAGAGATTAATTTATAAAGGCGCTTTTAAAGATAATAAACCCCAGGGTGTTTTTTACTATTACTATAAGGGTACTGACAGCTTGCGGTCTAAATCAGATTTCAGGCAAGACGGTAAAGTTGCTTATGTAACTATGTATCATTTAACCACAGGAAAAATTCAGGCAAAAGGAAAATATATTAATGAAGATAAAGATTCTGTATGGAATTTTTATGATGAAAAAGGTGTTCTGCTTTCAACCGAGGTATATTTAAATGGCAAGAAAAATGGAGTGTCAAAGGTAGTTTACGCAAATGGCAATCTATCTGAAATAAAGAATTATAAAAACAATTTGCTGGAAGGTCCTTTTAAACTTTATTACGATGATAAGAAAGTAAAAGCAGAAGGAACTTATGTTTCTGATCAATATGATGGTAAATGCAGTTGGTACTTTCCGAATGGAGTATATGCTGCACAAGGATATTATACTAAAGGAGTTAAAAATGCCGTATGGATTTATAAAGCACAAGACGGCAAAATAACCGAGAAGGAAGTGTGGCAAAATGGCAAGCAATTAAACCAAAAAGAAATGGATGCTTATTTTAAAAGTAAGAATATAACCTTCCCGGAAGAGAAAAAAACTGCTCCGCAACTACAGAAAAGAATAGATACTACAAAAACAAATAGCTCTCCGCTTCAAGAATCACATGAGTAAGAAAGGCAAAGTATTGGTGGCTATGAGTGGCGGTATAGACAGTTCTGTTACTGCTATGATGCTTCACGAACAAGGTTATGAAGTTATTGGAATTACCATGAAAACATGGGACTATCAATCATCAGGTAGTAGCACAAAAGAAACGGGTTGTTGCAGTTTAGATTCTATTAACGATGCCCGGCAGGTTGCTGTTAACTTAGGTTTCCCGCATTATATATTAGATATACGCAGCGAGTTCGGGACTACCATCATCGATAATTTTGTAGAAGAATATTTAGCCGGAAGAACTCCCAATCCTTGTGTGCTTTGCAACACACACATTAAATGGGATGCCCTTTTAAAACGTGCTAACATGCTGGAGTGCGAGTTTATTGCTACAGGGCATTATGCGCAAGTACGCAAAGAAAATAACCGCTATGTAGTTTCACGTGGATTGGATACTAATAAAGATCAATCGTATGTGCTGTGGGGCTTAACCCAAGAGAGTTTGCAGCGCACGATATTTCCTTTGGGTAAATTTACCAAACCCGAAATACGAAAGATGGCAGAAGGCTATGGCTTTGCCGAGCTTGCCAACAAACCCGAGAGTTATGATATTTGTTTTATACCTGATAATGATTACCGAGCTTTCTTAAAACATAAAATGCCCGAACTGGAAGTGCAGGTAGAAGGGGGTGATTTTATTTTTAAAGGAGAGAAAGTAGGCACGCATCGTGGCTATCCTTTTTATACCATTGGGCAACGCAAAGGCTTGGATATTGCTTTGGGAGAACCTGTGTTTGTAAAGAACATAATTCCTGAAACTAACACGGTGCAATTGGGTACTAAAGAAGATTTAGCTGAACAACAATTATACGTACGCGATTTCAACATGATAAAGTATGAAAGTATGCCCGCTGATTTTGTTGGTCGTACTAAAATTCGTTATAAAGACCCGGGTACGATGGCAACCATTAATACAGAAGGAAATAAATTACATGTAGTATTTCACGAGCAGGTAAGCGGCGTTGCACCCGGACAATCATGTGTGATGTATGACGGAGATGATTTAGTTGGTGGTGGTTTTATTGCGAGAAATCAATAAGTAATTATCATTAAACGTCTGTCTTAAACGAGTCGTCTATAAATAAGAATAAGCCTTTATAGCTTAGTGATAATTACGTAACTTTACACTTTAATTTTCAATAATAAAATGGCTAAAACAATAATTACCTGTTCTTTCTGTGGAAGAGATAAGCGAAGTGCAAAGATGCTGATTGCAGGGCAGAGTGCTCATATTTGTGAGACTTGCGTATCTGAAGCCTATAAAATTGTTTCGGCCGAAAGCGAAAACTCCCAAAAAGAAAGCGCCAAACAAACACTTACCATGCTGAAGCCTGATGCTATTAAAAAGTATCTGGATGAATATATTATTGGGCAAGACCAAGCTAAAAAGGTAATGAGTGTGGCGGTTTACAACCACTTTAAGCGTATCTCGAATCCTAATCATATAATAGATAAAGAAGAAATTGAAATAGAAAAATCTAATATTATTTTAGTAGGAGAAACCGGTACCGGCAAAACATTAATGGCACGTACCATTGCCAAGCTTTTAAATGTACCTTTCTGTATTGCTGATGCAACGGTACTTACCGAAGCAGGTTACGTGGGTGAAGATGTGGAAAGTGTTTTAAGTCGTTTACTGCAAGCTGCTAATTTTGAAGTACCTGCGGCAGAGCGCGGCATTGTATTTATTGATGAAATTGACAAAATTGCCCGCAAAGGCGATAATGCTTCTATTACCCGCGATGTATCGGGCGAGGGCGTGCAACAGGGTTTATTAAAGCTATTGGAAGGCTCTACCGTTAATGTGCCACCGCAGGGCGGACGTAAACATCCTGAGCAAAAAATGATTCAGGTAAATACCAAGAACGTATTATTTATTTGCGGAGGTGCTTTTGATGGTATCGAAAAAATCATTGCGCGCCGTATGAATACACAAGCCATTGGTTTTAGCGCATCATCAAATGCTAACGAGGTTGACAGAGGTAATTTATTGCAATACATTCTTCCGCAAGATTTAAAAAGCTTTGGTTTAATACCTGAATTGATAGGTCGTTTGCCTATCACTACCTACATGAATACATTAGATGCTTCAACGCTTCGTCGTATTTTAACCGAACCTAAAAACGCATTGGTAAAACAATACCAAAGTCTGTTTAAAATGGATGAAATTGATTTGGAGTTTGACGAAGCCGTATATGATTTAATTGTGAGCAAAGCCCTTGAGTATAAACTGGGAGCACGTGGCTTACGTGGTATTTGCGAGGCTATTATGTTAGATTTGATGTATGAAATTCCTTCACAAAAAAATCCGCCAAAAACATTCACTGTAACACTTCATTACGCTAATCAAAAACTTTCTAAAGCAAATTTAGGTAGTTTAATGGCAGCTTAAATATTAGCTGTTGTAACTTGATTAATTGTCTTTATTCGTCAATTTTGACAACTTTAATACAATGGCAATAATACAGCCCACGTATGTACCGTAAATATAAGGCTTGCTGAAAAAACCGGCAGTTACATTAAACAATAGAGATAAACTAATTATAAATATAACGAAAGTAAGGTGACGACTTTTTTTGGGAGTATATGGTTTAATAAAATATTGGCATACTTCTATAATAGAAATAAAACTCAAGGCTCCTATAACATATGCCGATATGGAAGTTATTCTGGAAGGGAGAAGGTACTCTATTACATTAAATACAAGCAAAAGCACCATTACCAAAACTAAATCCCTGCTACTTTTAAGATTAAATACCATGGCTTATTTTATTTAGTATAGTAAACTTATATAAAAAAATCGGGAAAAGCAAATAATAAAGTCATTATATAAAATATCTTTGTTACCCATGAAAACCACTGAAAGTGATTCGAAATATACACATCTTGAAAAGATGAGTATTACCGAGCTTCTTAAAAACATTAATAAAGAAGATAAAACGGTTCCGTTAGCGGTAGAAAAAGCCATTCCGCAAATTGAGAAACTGGTAAAGATTATTGTTACCCAAATGAAAAAGGGCGGACGCTTATTTTATATGGGTGCAGGAACCAGCGGAAGGTTGGGTATTATAGATGCATCTGAATGTCCTCCAACGTATGGCATAGAACAGGGCAAAGTTATCGGTGTTATTGCCGGAGGAGATACCGCTATACGAAAAGCTGTTGAGTTTGCCGAAGATGATGAAACCCAAGGCTGGAAAGATTTGCAGAGTTATAAAGTTACTAATAAAGATGTAGTGATTGGCATTGCTGCATCAGGCAGCACGCCTTATGTAATTGGCGCTTTAAAAGCCTGCAATGCAAAAAAAATTGCCACAGGTTGTGTGGTTTGTAATACAAACAGCGTGGTAGCTAAAACCGCTAAGTATCCTGTAGAAGTTATCAGTGGGTCAGAATTTGTTACAGGAAGTACCCGTATGAAAGCCGGTACAGCACAAAAACTGACGCTTAACATGATTTCTACTTCTGTAATGATTAAACTTGGCAGAGTAAAAGGAAATAAGATGGTTGATATGCAGCTTAGCAATAATAAACTGGTTAAGCGCGGTACCAATATGCTGGTAAAAGAACTTGGTTTGGATTATAATCTTGCCCAAAAACTGTTGCTAAAACATGGCAGCGTGCGCAAAGCAGTTGTCGCGTTTAAAAAGTAATGGATAGTATTAGATATGCTAATGAGAAATCTATTGCCAACAGTTTAAATAGGTTGATGAAAAATGATTGAGAAATATACTTAGAGGTTAAGACCATATCGTTATTCTACTGATGATGGTATTTCTCTCCTTTAATAATAGTAAAAGCACGGTAAAGCTGCTCGCAAAATAACAATCGTATTAACTGGTGCGAGAAAGTAAACATAGAAAAGCTGATAAGGGCATGTTTTTTACGTAAAGCATCGGTAAACCCATACGGACCACCAATTACAAAACACAGGTTCTTTTTACCCGAATTTAAAATATTTTGTAGTTGCGTAGCCAGTTGCAAGGATGAGAACTCTTTACCGGTCTCATCCAACAGAAATATGGTATCATACTTAGCTAGATGGGAATTTAGTTGCTTTTCTTCTTCCAGTTTTTGCTCTTCGATGGTTTTATTGCGTATAGTTTTATTAATGGCAATAGTAATAGTTTCAAAAGGCACATACCTACTTAAACGCTTGCTAAACTCCTGTACACCCTGCTCAACAAAGTTTTGGTCAGTTTTATCTATTTGAAGAAGAATAATTTTCATTTTATTTTTGGCGAATATATTCAATTCGCTAATAATTTAATCGGACAAGGTTTAATTTTTAATTTTGCAGCGTGAGTAAAAAGGATGTAAATAAATTTCAACCTAAAAAGGATATACCTCCAAGATTAGAGTTTACTCTATATATTATACTTGGCACAATTATTCTTGCTCTTCTTTATGCAATTTTCAAATTAACCTAAAAGAATGACAAACTCTTTTATAGAGATGCATAAAGCGCATTTCAACTTTAATGATTTTATCAGACAAGCTTTTTCAGAAGATGTGGGCACCGGCGACCATACCACAAAAGCAACCCTTACAGAAAACAAGAAAGGGAAGATGCATTTGTTGGTAAAAGAACCGGGTATTATTGCAGGAATTGAAGCCGCTAAGTTTATTTTTGAAGATGTTAGTGATGAGATACGATTTACAGAAAAAATAAAAGATGGTGCACAAGTTAAAACAGGAGATATTGTTTTTATGGTAAGTGGCCCTACTAATCAGTTACTTACTGCAGAGCGGCTTGTTTTAAATATTATGCAGCGCATGAGTGGTATTGCTACTAAAACTAATTATTACCAGAGTCTTTGTAAGGATACGAAAACCAAAGTGCTTGATACAAGAAAAACAACCCCATTGTTTCGTTTCTTTGAGAAGTGGGCTGTAGTTATTGGCGGAGGAGTCAACCACCGTTACGGACTATTCGATATGATTTTGATAAAAGATAATCATATAGATTTTGCAGGCGGTATTACGCAAGCTATTGATGCATCAAACAAATACCTTAAAGAGAATAAGCTTAAACTACCCATTGAAGTAGAGTGTAGAACCATAGAAGATGTAAAAAAGGTTTTAAAACATGGCAAAGTAAACCGTATTATGCTGGATAATTTTTCTCCCGAAGATGTAAAAAAAGCAGTTGCCCTTATTAATAGCAAATACGAAACCGAAGCTTCGGGTGGAATAACTGAAAAAACTATTAGAGATTATGCCTTGGCAGGTGTAGATTTTATATCTGTTGGTGCCCTTACGCATCATGTTAACAGCCTTGATTTAAGTTTGAAAGCTATACAGTAAATGAACCAATCTAAAGCATTAAATAAACTGATTATAGTAGCCGCACTTGGTTACTTTGTAGATATATATGATTTATTACTCTTTGGCATAGAGCGTACCCATAGCCTGAATGAAATACTTCCGCTACAATTTCAAAATCTAACGGCAGATAAATTAGCTGAGTTAAATGCTTATTATGGCAAACAGTTGCTAAACTGGCAAATGGCTGGTATGCTTGTCGGCGGTTTGTTTTGGGGTATATTAGGGGATAAAAAGGGAAGGTTGTCTGTTTTGTTTGGTTCTATCTTAACCTATTCTTTAGCCAATATTGCTAATGGCTTTGTAAACTCAACCAACTGGTATGCGGCTTTACGTTTTATCTCAGGCTTTGGCCTAGCTGGCGAGTTAGGGGCAGGCATTACTTTAGTTAGTGAAAGCATGAGTAAGGAAAGACGTGGCTTAGGCACCATGATGGTGGCTACCGTTGGCGTATTTGGTGCGGTAGTGGCAGGTTTTATGAGTGATATATTCCCCAGTTGGCGGTATTCTTTTTTCTTTGGGGGAATAATGGGTTTAATCTTGTTATTTCTCCGCATAGGGGTGTTTGAATCGGGGATGTATAAAAACATCAAAGAAGATACAGTTAGTAAAGGAAATTTTCTTTTGGTGTTTAGCAACCGAAAAAGACTGGTAAAGTACCTTTGTATTATCTTCTTAACGGTTCCTGTTTGGTATGCCATGGGCACGTTGGTCATTTTTTCTCCCGAATTATTTGCCAAATTAAGTGGAGATCCCGCAAATGCTAAACTAATAACCGGCGGAAAAGCCATTATGTATGCTTACGCAGCTACTACCATAGGTAATTTGGCTTGTGGAGCTATATCGCATTATCTTAAAAGCAGAAAGAAAACGCTGTTTATTTTTCTCTCCCTGACCGTTTTGGCTATAGCTCTTTATTTTCTTATCGGAGGCAGGTCGGTATCTGTATTTTACGGATGTATTGTGTTTATAGGTCTTGCAACCGGTTACTGGACGGTTTTCATCAGCACGGCATCAGAATTGTTTGGCACCAATATTCGTTCTACGGTAACTACTACAGCCCCTAATTTTGTAAGAGGTTCAACTATATTAATATCTTATTTACTTACTTTAATGACTATCATTTTTGGGAAAGAAGGCTTAACAGCAACTATTACAACGGGAGTGATTGTTTTAAGTATTGCCTTTGTTTCTCTTTACTATTTAGAGGAGACTTTTGGTAAAGATTTGAACTACATAGAAGAATAAAGTGAAAAAAGTAACCGTTTTTTTGTTAAAATCGACCGTTTAAAAAAATCTTTTGCCATTTATTGGCTGCTATTTAATTTTTAACTAAAATTGTACTCTTAAGTAAAAGTTAAAAAGTCTTATTTTAATAATATAT